>CAZARJ010000104.1:0-6418 GCA_964487515.1 uncultured Conexibacteraceae bacterium
TACAGCGTGCTCGCGCTGGTGGTCCACCTGTTCTCGCTCGCGGGCCTGTTCCTGATCCTGCACGCGGAGTTTCTCGCCGCCGCGCAGGTGGTGGTCTACGCCGGCGCGGTGATGGTCCTCTACGTGTTCGTGGCCGCCTACGTCGGCGGCGTCCAGGAGCCGCTCTGGGACGCGATCCCCGGGCAGCGCGTCCTCGCCCCGCTGATCGCCGTCGCGCTCTTCGTCGAGCTGTCGATCGCCGTCCTCGGCTCGGGGCTCAAGTCGCTTGGCACCGAGGGCGAGACGATCCCCGCCGGGTTCGGCTCGCCGGAGGCGATCGGCCGCCTGCTGCTGGAGCGGTTCCTCGTCCCGTTCGAGGCCGCCTCGCTGCTGCTGCTCGTCGCCGCCGTCGGCGCCGTGGTCCTGGCCGCCCGTCGCAACCCGGAGCAGGGCGGGGCGGGCTGATGGACACCACCTGGTATCTGATCCTCAGCGCGCTGCTCTTCTCGACCGGCGCCGGCGGGGTGTTGATCCGCCGCAACCCGCTCGTGATCCTGCTCTGCCTGGAGCTGATGCTGAACAGCGCCAACCTCTCGCTGATCGCCTTCAGCCGCAACCTCGGCAACGCCGAGGGGCAGATCTTCGCCCTGATCGTGATGGTCGTCGCCGCGGCCGAGGTCGTCGTCGGCCTGGGCCTGATCGTCGCCATGTACCGGCGCCGGCTGGCGCTCGACGTGGACGAGACCCGGGAGCTGCGCGGGTGAGCGCCGCGGGCTGGGCCTGGCTCGTGCTCGCGCTGCCGCTCGTGGGAGCGGTCACGATCGGGCTGCTCTGGCGGGCCGTCTCCGCGCGGGTCGCCGGCGCGATCGGCACGGTCGCGATCGGAGCCGCGTTCGCCTGCGCGATCGGCGCCCTGATCCAGCTCCTCGGCGAGCCGGCGGACGCGCGGGCGATCGCCGACACGCTCTACGACTACGCGGGCGCCGCCGGGGTGCCGTTCGAGCTCGGCATCCTCGTCGACCCGCTCTCGGTCTTCATGGCCCTGGTGGTCAGCGGCGTCTCCTTCCTGATCCACCTCTACTCCTTCGCCTACATGCGCGGCGACGCGGGCTACCGGCGCTTCTTCGCCTACCTCAACTTCTTCGTCTTCTCGATGCTGCTGCTCGTCCTGGCGGGCAACTTCCTGCTCGTGATCGCGGGCTGGGCCTTCGTCGGCTACGCCTCCTACGCGCTGATCAGCTTCTGGTACCGGCGCCAGACGGCGACCAGGGCCGGCATGAAGGCCTTCGTGATCAACGTGATCGGCGACGTCGGGCTGCTCTTCGCCGCGATCCTGATCGTCCGCGAGCTCGGCGTCAGCGACTACCTCGGCGTCTTCGCGGCCGCTTCCGATCACTTCGCCTCCAACGACGGGACGCTGGTCGCGATCTGCCTGCTGCTGCTCGTCGGCGCCTTCGCCAAGTCGGCGCAGGTCCCGCTGCACACCTGGCTCCCCGATGCGATGGAGGGCCCGACCCCGGTCAGCGCCCTGATCCACGCGGCGACCATGGTCACCGCCGGCGTCTATCTGATCGCCCGCGCCCATCCGCTCTTCGAGCTCGCCCCGACGGCGGCCGACATCGCGGCCTTCATCGGCCTGGCGACGCTGCTGATCGCCGCGACGATCGCCCTCGTCGTCACCGATCTGAAGCGGATCATCGCCTACTCGACGATGAGCCAGATCGGCTACATGGTCGTCGGCGTCTCGATCGGGGCCTACGGCGCAGGCCTCTTCCACCTGATGACGCACGCCTTCTTCAAGGCCCTGCTGTTCATGGCGGCCGGCTCGGTGATCGCCGCGATGGCGCAGCTGCAGAGCATCGACCGGATGGGCGGCTTCCGCAAGGCGATGCCCTTCACCTGCGCGACGATGGTCATCGGCGCCCTCGCCCTGGCCGGCTTCCCGGGCACCTCGGGGTTCTTCAGCAAGGACGAGATCCTCGTCTTCGCCGCCGAGCGCGGGGGGATGTACTGGATCTTCGCGATCGGCGGCTACCTGGGTGCGATCCTGACCGCCTTCTACGCCTTCCGGATCGTCTTCCGCGTCTTCTACGGCGACCCGGTTCCGGAGGCGGAGCAGCTCGAGGAGGGACACCTGGCGCATGCCGAGCCGGCCAACCCGGCGACCGGCGAGCCCGAGGACACCGAGGTCGGCTTCCCCGGACCCGACCATCAGATCGCCGAGCGCGAGCCGGCGATGAAGGCCGCGATGGGGACGCTCGGCTTCCTGGCCCTGTTCGGCGGCCTGGTGCAGATCCCCGGCGTCACGCACGTGGTCGAGAGCTTCCTCGAGCCGACCTTCGCGGGCTCGCTGATCGCCGAGGCCGTGCACGTGCCCACCGGGGCCGCCTACCTGGGCATGCTCGCCGGCGGGATCTGCTCGCTGCTCGGCATCGGCGCCGCCTACTACCTCTACATCGTCGCCCCGGGCTCGACCGTGCGCCTGCGCGACCGCTTCCGCCGGATCCACGACTTCCTGGCCCGCCTCTGGTACTTCGACGAGCTCATCGACGCGCTCGTCTACCGGCCCGTGACCGCGCTCGGCCGCGCCGCGGACCGGACCTTCGAGCGCTACGTCGTCAACGGCATCGTGGCCGGCGCCAGCGGCGGGGCGCGCGGCCTCGGCGCCGCGGTGCGCACGGCCCAGTCGGGCTTCCTCCGCTTCTACGCGCTGCTCGTCGTCGGCGGGCTGGCGGCGCTCGGCCTCTACTTCCTGCTGGCGGCGGCGTGAGGCGGGCGTGCTGACCGCGATCTTCATCGTCCCCGTGGCCGCCGGCCTGATCGGCTACCTGCTCCCGAGCAGGCTGGTCGGCTGGTGGTCGCTGCTCGGCAGCCTCGTCTCGCTGGCGCTGGCGATCGCGCTGGTCGCCGGCTTCGACGCCGGCTCGGGGATGCTCCAGGAGGTCGTCGACGAGACCTGGATCCCCGACCTCGGCGTCCGCTTCCAGCTCGGCGTCGACGGGCTCAGCGTCTTCCTCGTCCTGCTCACCTCGCTGCTGTGGGCGGCGTCGAACCTCTACTCGGCCCTCCAGGTCCCCGACCGGACGCGCAACTACTTCTTCATGCTCGGCCTCGCGCAGACGGCGACGCTGGGGTCCTTCCTCGCCCAGGACCTGCTGCTGTTCGTCCTCTTCTTCGACCTGATGCTGATCCCGTTCTACTTCCTGATCGGGGCCTGGGGGACGGGGGACCGGATCCGGGCGACGATCAAGATGATCGTCTTCACCTTCACCGGCTCGCTGCTGATGCTGGCCGCCGCGATCGCGACCGCCGTGCTCAGCTCGTCCGCCACGGGAGATCTCACCTTCTCGCTCGAGGCGCTCCGCCAGACCCCACTCGCCGACGGCAGCCAGTACTGGATCTTCTGCCTCTTCGCGCTCGCCTTCCTGGTCAAGATGCCGGCCTTCCTGGTTCACGGGTGGATGCCCGACGCCTACCGCTCGGCGCCGCTGCCGGTGCTCGTGCTGCTCAGCGGGGTGCTCTCCAAGGTCGGCGCCTACGGCTTTCTCCGCATCGCCCTGCCGCTCTACCCGGACGCCACCGTGCACTTCCAGGAGCTGCTCATGATCCTGGCCGTGGCCTCGATCGTCTACGGCTCGATCATGGCCTTCACGCAGACCAACCTGCGCCTGATCGTCGGCTACTCGTCCGTCGCGCAGCTCGGCTTCATCACGCTCGGGATCTTCAGCCTCAGCGGCGCCGGCGGCGATGGCGCCGTGATCCAGATGGTCAACCACGGGCTGGTCGTGGGGGCGCTGTTCTTCATCATCGCGATCATCGTCGAGCGCACCGGCACCGAGGACCTGCGCGAGATGGGCGGCCTCGCCAAGCGCGCCCCGGCCTTCGCGATCCTCTTCATCATCGTCACGATGGCGACCCTGGCGATTCCCGGCTCGGCGAACTTCGCCGGCGAGCTGTTCATCCTCACCGGGGCCTTCGACGCGAAGGCGGCGCTGGCGCTGATCGCCGGCTTCAGCGGGATCACCCTGGCGGCCTTCTACGCCCTGCGCATGTATCAGCGCACGATGCACAACCGGATCCCCGAGGGCGCGCCCGCGGGGCGTGAGATCGCGGTCCGCGAGGCGGTCGTGCTCGTCCCGCTGGTCGCCTGCATCGTCGCCCTCGCCTTCTATCCGGGCCTGATCACCCAGCGCGGTGAGAGCGCGGTCGAGCGCAGCCTGACCGAGGTCCGGGCGCTCGACGAGGGCGGCGCGCAACCCGTCGCGACCGTGGAGGCGCCCCGGTGATCGCGACTCCGGACATCGACTACGCGGCCCTCTCGCCGATCATCGCCCTGGTGGTCGGGACCTGCGTGGTCCTGCTGGCCGGGCTGATCGGCACCCACGGGCGCCGGGGGCTCTCCTCGCTGCTCACGCTGACCGCGCTCGGCGCCACCGCCGGCCTGCTGATCTGGCGGCTCGGGGGCCCGGACACCGACCTGATCGAGGGTGCGATGCGGGTCGACGGCCTCTCGATCACGATCGGCCTGATGGCGGTCGCCGCGGCCGCCTTCACCGTCCTGCTCCAGCTTCGCGATCCGGCCTCCGAGGAGGCCGGCTTCGGCGAGTCGCACGCCCTGCTGCTGGGCTCGACGCTGGGCATGGTCATGCTCGCCCAGGCGCACAACCTGATCACCCTGTTCATCGGGCTGGAGCTGCTCTCGATCCCCCTCTACGTCCTCTGCGGCTCCCATCGCAGCCGCGCGCGCTCGCTCGAGTCGGGGCTCAAGTACCTGATCATCGGCTCGGTCGGCTCGGCGACCCTGCTCTACGGGCTGGCCTTCATCTACGGCGGCTCCGGCGCCACCGACTTCACCGCGATCGCGGCCGGGATCGGCAGCGACCTGGCCGACGACCCGCTGATCCTGATCGGGATCGCGCTCTGCGTCGTCGGGCTCGCCTTCAAGGTCTCGGTCGCGCCCTTCCACCAGTGGACGCCGGACGTCTACGAGGGCGCCCCGACGCCGATCACCGCCTTCATGGCGGTCGCCACCAAGGCGGCGGCATTCGCGCTGTTCGCCCGCTTCTTCATCGTCGCGCTCGGCCCCTCCGCCGACTCCTGGCAGCCCGCCCTGGCCGCGCTGGCCACGGTCACGATCGTGGTCGGCAACGTCGGCGCCCTGGCCCAGGACTCGCTCAAGC
Source organism: uncultured Conexibacteraceae bacterium (assembly GCA_964487515.1). Classification (GTDB taxonomy): domain Bacteria; phylum Actinomycetota; class Thermoleophilia; order Solirubrobacterales; family 70-9; genus RHKX01. The sequence continues at coordinate 5,160 of CAZARJ010000104.1, forward strand.
GGCTGCTCGGCTATTCCGGGGTCGCCCAGGCCGGCTATCTGCTGGTGGGCCTGCTCGTCGCCACCGAGGCGGGCGTCAACGCGCTCGTCTTCTACCTCGCCGGCTACACGCTGATCAACCTCGCCGCCTTCGCGGTGATCGCGATCCGCGAGCGCGAGACGCCCCTCGGGGACGACATCACGGCCGTCCAGGGCCTGGCCCGCGACCGCCCGGCGCTGGCCTGGCCGCTGACGATCTCGATGCTCGCCCTCGCCGGCCTGCCCGGCACCGTCGGGCTGTTCGGCAAGCTGTATCTGATCGAAGCCGCGGTCGGCGGCGACTACACCTGGCTCGGGGTGATGATCGTGGTCGGCTCGATCATCTCGCTCGCCTACTACCTGCGCGTGATCGCCTTCGTCTGGATGCGGCCGGCGCCGCGGCTCGCGCCCGCGATCGCGGGCGGCTCGCCAGAGGCGGAGCTCGAGGCCGCCCCGCCCCGCGACCCCAAGCCCGAGGTCGTTCCCGGCCGCACCCCCGCCGGCACCCCGAGCGGCGGCCGCTGCTGGGCGCTGATGGGCGCCACCACGCTCGCCACCGCCGCGATCGTCGTCTTCGGCATCGTCCCCGCGCCGCTGGTCGACTTCGCCAACAACGCCGGCGCCTCGATCGCCGCCCTCTTCGGCGGCTAGCGACCCCGGCCCGGGCGGGCGGGGGCTCGCCTACCGAGGGGACGCGTGAGCGGGCGGGCGGTTGTTTTGGCAGTGAGGGAGGAAGGGGGGGTCAGGGGCGAGATTGCCTTCGCCTACCGAGTGGAGGGATTGAAGGGCTGATCCGCGGTGGGCGACATTTTCCCCCGCCGAGGGCGAGTTTGTCGCCCACCTCCGCCCGGGCGGAGGTGGCAGCGATCTGGACCCGCGGAGGGCGAATATTGTTGCCAGCGGCTGCTCCATCCGTGAATCCAATCTTGCGCGCCCATTTGGCTCTCGTTCTTGGGTTCGCGGTCCGGGTATGAGTTTCGTACGTGAGTCCAAGCTTGGGTGCCCATTTGTGCGCGGGTACGGCGGTGAAGGGGCGCGGGGCAACCAGGGAGCGGCAGGATGGATCCCACCTCCTCCCCTCACTGCCAAAACAACCGCTGCCCCACCAACCACTCCCCTCGGTAGCCGACCGACCTCCCGCCCAGCACCCCCTCCCCTCGATAGGCGACTGACGCAGCGCCTAGCTCTCCATCGCCTGGCGGGCGCGCAGGGCGAGGTGGAGGGTGAGCATCGTGCTCGGGT
>CAZARJ010000105.1:0-6355 GCA_964487515.1 uncultured Conexibacteraceae bacterium
TCAGCGACGCGGTCGAGGTGGTCGGGCTGGACGAGGCCTACATCGACCTCAGCGGGTCGCCGGCCCCGAAGTCGCGGGCCCGGCAGATCAAGCACGAGGTGCGCTCGGAGACCGGGCTGACCTGCTCGATCGGGCTCGCTCCCAACCGGCTGATCGCGAAGATCGCCAGCGACCTGCACAAGCCGGACGGGCTCTGCGTGCTGGGGCGGGAGCGCTTCCTCGACGTGATCGGCGGCCGCCCCGCGCGGATCATCCCCGGCGTCGGCCCGCGGACTGCGGAGCGGCTCGCGGCGCTCGGGATCGAGACGGTGCGCGGGCTCGCCGAGGCGGATCCCGCGCGCCTGGCCGAGCGCTTCGGGCCGCGCCAGGGCGAGGCCCTCCGCGCGCGCGCCGCGGGCGCCGGCAGCTCCGCGGTCGCGGTCGACCGCGAGCGCAAGTCGGAGAGCCGCGAGCGCACCTTCCAGACCGACGTCAGCGACCCCGATGAGATGCGGGCCCGGATCGGCGAGATGGCCGCCGAGGTGGCCGGGCACCTGGGCGAGCAGGGGGTCCGCGGGCGTACCGTGACGCTGAAGATCCGGCTCGCCCCGTTCCGCACCTTCACCCGCTCGCGGACCGTGGACGAGCCGACCTGCGACCCGGCGCTGGTCCGTCGCGTGGCCCTGGAGCTGTTCGACGCCTTCGAGCGCGACGCGCCGGTCCGCCTGCTCGGCGTCGGCGTCTCCAACCTGACCCACCCGGCCGGCTCCGCGCCGGCCACCGGGGAGCCGGGCCCGGTTCAGATGGCGCTCGGCTGAGGCTCCTCGTCGGCCGCGCCGCGCCGCAGCCGCAGGCCGACGACCGGGAAGATCGCGGTCGAGAGGACCGCGGCGCCGACCAGGGCCGCGGCGGTGGTCGAGCGCATCCGGTCCTCGTCCAGCGCGATCGTGGTGATCGCGACCACCAGCGGCAGCTCCGTGGCGCTGAAGAAGGCGAGCGCCAGACGGTCTCGGGCGACGAGCACCTTGCGGTAGAGCAGCGCCGCCGGCACCCCGCGCACGATCAGGAACGCCGCCAGGAAGACGGGGATCGAGAGCAGGTGCCGCGGTGACTCGAGCAGCGCCTCCAGATCGAAGTTGATCCCGCTGACGACGAAGAAGAACGGGATCAGAAAGCCGTAGCCGACCGCGCTCAGCTTCGATTCCAGCACCCTGACCTCCTGGCCGCGCAGGGCCAGGCGGGTGATGACCCCGGCCACGAAGCCGCCGAGCAGCAGATCGAGGCCCAGCGACTCGGCGAGGAACGCGAGCGCGAACACGAGCACCACGGTGGTCCGGATCGGAAGCTGCGAGCTGGTCTCCATCGCGCGCGCGAAGATCCGCCAGCCGCTGCCCACCGACCGGATCGCGAACAGGGCCGCGAGCACGGCGAGGACGATGAACAGCATCATCAGCAGGAAGCTGGAGATCGCGTTGTTGGTCGAGAAGAGAAAGGTGATCAGCAGGATCGGGCCGAACTCGCCCACCGCGCCGGCGGCGAGCAGGAAGGTGCCGAAGCGCGTCTTGACCTCGCCGGCGTCGGTGAGGATCGGCAGCAGGGTGCCGATCGCGGTCGTGGCGATCGCCGAGCCCACGAAGACCACGGAGACGACGAAGTCGCCGGCGACGAGCAGCCCGGCGAGCGCGTAGGCGATCGCCAGCGAGATCAGCCAGCCGGAGCCCGCCAGCCGCAGCGGCCGCCCCCGGATGCGGCTGAAGTCGACCTCGTAGCCGGCGAAGAAGAACAGCATCCCGAGGCCGAGGCTGGAGAAGAAGACGATGAACTCGTCCGGATTGACGATCCCCAGCACGGAGGGTCCGATCAGGACCCCGAGCAGCAGCTCGACGACGACCACGGGCAGGATCGCGCGCTTGCCGAGCGCACCGACGATCGCCGCCGCGACGCCCGCGGTGAGGACGACGACAAGAAACGCTCCGGGGTCCACTCCGAGCACGCGGGCAATCTATCCGCGTCCTCCGGAGCGGGGGCTCCGCCCCGAGCGCTCCGGCTAGCGCCGGCGGTAGAAGCGGTAGCGGGCCCCGTCGGAGCGGTAGCCGAACCCGCCGCGGGCGAGGCGCCCGTCGGCGTTGACGATCACGGCGCTGATCCGCTTGAAGCGCCGCGCGCGCGCGAGCGCGATCCGCGCGCGCCCGCCGCGCGGGAGGAAGACGGACTTGATCCGCACGCGGCGCGAGCCGAGGGTGTTGCGGCGGGCCACGAGCGCGACCGCCGAGCGCACGCCGTCGGGCGCGCGCACGACCAGCTTCACCGGGCCGGGACGGTTGCTCCGCATCCTGGCGACCATGTATGAGGTGTTGTCGAGCCGCGCCGAGCGGACGGTCAGCGTCACCCGCCCGCGGCGGCGCACGTCCGGATAGAGCGAGGCGTCGGGGAACGACGTGTCCGACCGCCACTCCGCGGTGGCCGCGGCGAAGGCGGCGAACTCGTGGCTGAACGAACGGCCCCCGAAGGCCCGGATCGCGCGCTGGTAGGCGGCGATGGCGAAATGCCGCGCCGCGACCGAGCTCGTCCACGTGCGGCGCACGACGCCCGCCCCGTAGCGGTTCGCCAGCCAGTGGTTCCAGACCGCCTCGCCGTAGATCCGGCTCGTCGGCGCGGTCATCGGTACCCAGGTGCCCGGATCGATCGCGAAGTGCGGGAGGAAGTTGACGTAGTCGTTGATCTCCGGGTAGACGTAATCCTCGATCCAGGTCGCGGTCGATTCGAACAGCCAGTCGTCCGCGAGGCTGTCGTAGTTGAACTGGAGGATGTGGTTGTACTCGTGGGCGACCGTGACCTTCATCGAGGGCAGCGGAGCGGTCGGGAAGCCCTCGTAGTCGTTGTCGAGCACCAGATGGCCGTGGCGCCGCGCTCCCGACTGTCCCGGGTCGGTGACCGCGTAGCCGTAGAGATGGGGTTCCAGGTCGACGATGTAGACGTCGACCTGGCCGCCGCGGCCGCGCCCCTTCGCGGCCCCCAGGCGCCCGTCGGAGCGCGGCTTGCGCCACCCCAACCGCCCGTTCTCGATCGCGAAGCTGTGCTGGAGCGCCGCGAGCACCCCCTCCGGCGTGATCGCCCCCGAGGGGGCGCTCTTGGGGGAGTCGCTCCAGTGGACGCAGAAGTTCGCGTCGCAGATCGGGGACTCGGAGGCCTCGGGTCCCATCTTGTGGTTGCTCCCGGGATCGCCGGGGCGCGCCAGCAGGCGCCGGGCCGCTCCCCGCAACGCCCCCGGCAGCGCGGGGAGCGCGGTGGCGAGGTCGCGAAGCGCCAGGGTCGCCTCGCGGCCCGAGTCCCGCTCGGACGGCGCCGCCAGGGGAGCGACGGCGGGCCCGGCGAGCGCCGCGCGCGCATCCCGGAGAGCCCGCTTCGCCTCGGCGGCGCTCACGGGCGTCTCGGCGGCGGCGACCGGGCCGGCGCTCGCCAGGCACGTGAGCACCACGACAGCGGGAAGGACGGCGAGGCGGGAACGGAACATGCGGGGGCCCCCGGAGCCGGAGAGCACAGACAAAGCTAGCAACCGCCACCCCCATTCCCCGCCGGTCCGTCGCGCCCGGGCCGCGTCGCCCCGCGCTTCCCGCGCCTGCGGGGCACGATAATCGTCGGCATGGCGACAGCGCACCGCTCCCTCCGGCTAGGACTCGCCCAGGTCAACCCGACGGTCGGCGACATCGACGGCAACGCCGCGCTGATCGCCGCGGCGCTCGAACGCGCCCGGGCGGAGCGGGCCGATCTGGTCGTCTTCCCCGAGCTCGCCCTGACCGGCTACCCGCCCGAGGACCTGCTCTTCAAGCGCGGCTTCGCGGACGCGGTCGAGGTGGCGCTCGAGGGGCTCGCCCGCCGGGCGGAGGGGATCGTCGCCCTCGTCGGCGCCCCGCTCGGCGCGCCGCGGCTGCGGAACTCGCTGGCCGTGCTCGCCGCGGGCCGGAGGGTCGCCGCCTACGAGAAGGTCCTGCTCCCCAACCTCGGCGTCTTCGACGAGCGCCGCTACTTCGAGCCGGGCCCCGGCGGGCGGGTGATCGAGCTCGGCGGCATCCGGGTCGGCCTCACGGTCTGCGAGGACATCTGGGCCGCCGGGCCCCCGGCCGCGACGGAGGTGGCGGCGGGCGCGTCGCTGATCGTCAACGCCTCGGCGTCCCCGTACCACCGGGGCAAGGGCGCCGAGCGGGAGGAGATGGTCGCCGCGCGGGCCCGCGAGCACGGGGTCGCGGTCGCCCTCTGCAACCTGGTCGGCGGCCAGGACGAGCTCGTCTTCGACGGCCACAGCGTGATCGTCGACCGCGACGGGCAGACGCTCGGCCGCGCGGCGCAGTTCGCGGAGGACCTGCTGATCGGCGAGCTCGAGCTGCCGGCGGACTCCGGGGAGGGGCCCCCGGGCGGGACCGGGAGCCCGGCGCCGCCCGCCCCGGCGCCGCTGGCCTTCCTGCCGCTCCCCGAGCCGGAGCGACCGCCGCTGCCGCGGAGCGGCTCCGGGCCTCCCCCTCCCCTCGCCCCCCTGGAGGAGGTCCGCGCGGCGCTGATCCTCGGGCTCGGCGACTACGCGCGCAAGAACGGCTTCGAGCACGCCGTCCTCGGGCTCTCCGGCGGCATCGACTCGGCGCTCGTGGCGGTGCTCGCCTGCGAGGCGCTGGGGCCCGGGCGCGTGACCGGGGTCGTCATGCCCTCCCCCCACTCGAGCCCCGAGACGCAGGCCGACGCGCACCGGCTCGCGGCCAACCTCGGCTGCGAGGCGCTCGAGATCCCGATCGCCGGGCTCATGGACGCCTACGCCGAGGCGCTCGCGCCGCTGCTCGGCGACACCGAGCCGGGCGTCACGGAGGAGAACCTGCAGGCGCGGATCCGCGGCAACCTGGTCATGGCGCTCTCCAACAAGTTCGGCTGGCTGCCGCTCAGCACCGGCAACAAGTCCGAGATGGCGGTCGGCTACGCGACCCTCTACGGCGACATGGCGGGCGGGTTCGCGGTGCTCAAGGACGTCCCCAAGCAGCTCGTCTTCGCGCTCACCGAGGAGGTCAACCGCCGTGCCGGGCGCGAGCTCGTGCCGGCCGCAATCATCACCCGGCCGCCGTCGGCGGAGCTCCGGCCCGAGCAGCTCGACACCGACTCCCTGCCCCCCTACTCCGTCCTCGACCCGGCGCTGGAGGCCTACATCGAGGGCGACGCCGACCGCGCCGCGCTGGTCGCGGCCGGCCTCGAGCCGGAGCTGGCCGAGCGGATCGCGACCCTCGTGGACCGGGCCGAGTACAAGCGCCGGCAGGCCGCACCAGGGGTCAAGATCACGACCAAGGCCTTTGGCCGCGACCGGCGCCTGCCGATCACCAACCGCTACCGCGGCTGAGCGCGCCGGCGCGCCGGCGCGCCGCGGGGCCTTCAGCCGCCGGCCAGCTCGAGCCGGCGCACGGCGATGATCACCCGAGAGACGGCGCAGAGCTTCTGGGTGCCGTCGCGCATCTCGACGTTCCAGACCCAGGTTGTCCGCCCCCGGTGCAGGGCGGTCGCGGTGGCCTCGATCGCCCCCTCGGAGGCGGGGCGCAGGAAGGTCGAGTCGTTCGCCTGGCCGAAGGCGCCGAGCTCGGGGCCGACCGAGTCCCAGGTGGCACGCGAGCAGACCGACTCGGCCAGCGCCGCGAACGCCCCGCCGTGGACGATCCCGAACGGCTGCAGGTTGCTCTCGCGCACCGGCATCGTCAGCCTGGCGGTCGCCTCGCCGTCGAACTCGTAGTCGCGGAAGCCGAGGGTCTCGTCGAGCGTCGTCGTCAGGTCGGGACGGCCCGGGCGCATGCGGGGAGCCTAGACAATCGCCCCACGCGCTGAGCTTGCCTGAACCGGGAACATGTCCGGGGGACTGCAGGCTCGGTGGAGACCACTTGCCGTCCGTCGCGCCGAGCTTGCCGAAACCCGGAGCATGTCCGGGAGACCGCAAGCTCGGCGACCGGCGCGACCCATCCCCCCGAGCCCGTAGGCTGCCCGGGCCATGCCGCTCTCCGGCGATCAACGCGCGCTGCTTCAGCTCATCTGCGAGCGGGGCCAGAGCTACGCCGACATCGCGGGCCTGCTCGAGGTCGGCGTCGACGAGGTCCGCCGCCGCGCGCGTGCCGCCCTGACCGAGCTCGGGGGCGCCGACCCCGACGCCGAGGTCGGGCTCACCGACTACCTGCTCGGGCAGGCCGACCCGATCGGCCGCGCCGACGCGGTCCGCCATCTACAGGCCGACGCGGGCGCTCGCGAGCTGGCGGAGCGAATCCAGGCGGCGCTGGCCGGCATCGCCCCGGCCGCGGAGCAGCCCACCCTGCCCGACGCGCGCGGCAAGCGACGGCGCGGCGCGCTGCCGAACGCGGCC
>CAZARJ010000106.1:0-6353 GCA_964487515.1 uncultured Conexibacteraceae bacterium
GTCCGGGCGAGCTCCGTCTTGCCGACCCCGGAGGGGCCGAGGAAGATGAACGAGCCCGCGGGCCGCTTCGGGTCCTTGATCCCGGCGCGGGCGCGGCGGATCGCCTTCGAGACGGCGGTGATCGCGACGTCCTGGCCGACGACCCGCTTGTGCAGCTCGTCCTCCATGCGGACGAGCTTCTTGGTCTCCGCCTCGGTCAGCTTGAAGACGGGAATCCCGGTCCACATCGAGACGATGTCGGCGATCTCCTCCTCGCCGACGACCGGGCGCGTGCCCTCCTCGCCGGAGCTCCACTCCTCCTCCAGCTCGCGCTTGCGGGCCGTGAGGCGGCGCTCCTTGTCGCGCAGGTTGGCGGCCTTCTCGAACTCCTGGGCCTCGATCGCGGCCTCCTTGGCGCGCCGCGTCTCGTCGATCTCGTCCTCGAGATCGCGGTAGACGGGCGGCTGCGACATCGACTTGATGCGCAGCCGCGAGGCGGCCTCGTCGATCAGGTCGATCGCCTTGTCGGGCAGGAAGCGGTCGGTGATGTAGCGGTCGGCGAGGTCGGCGGAGGCGCGCAGGGCCTCGTCGTCGATCTTCACCTTGTGGTGCTGCTCGTAGCGGTCGCGCAGGCCCTCGAGGATCTGCACCGTCTCGTCGATCGACGGCGGGTCGACCCTGATCTGCTGAAAGCGCCGCTCGAGCGCCGAGTCACGCTCCAGGTACTTGCGGTACTCGTCCAGCGTCGTCGCGCCGACCGTCTGCAGCTCGCCGCGGGCCAGGGCCGGCTTCAGGATCGAGGCGGCGTCGATCGCGCCCTCGGCGGCGCCGGCGCCGACCAGGTTGTGCAGCTCGTCGATGAACAGGATGATGTCGCCGCGCTGGGTGATCTCCTTCATCACCTTCTTGAGGCGCTCCTCGAACTCGCCGCGGTACTTCGAGCCCGCGACCAGGGCGGCCAGGTCAAGCGTGTAGATCTGCCGGTTGCGCAGCAGCTCGGGGACCTCGCCCGCGGTGATCCGGGCCGCCAGGCCCTCGACCACGGCGGTCTTGCCGACCCCGGGCTCGCCGAGCAGAACCGGGTTGTTCTTGGTCCGCCGGGAGAGGATCTGCATGATCCGCTCGATCTCGGTCTCGCGGCCGATCACCGGGTCCAGCTTGCCGTCGGCGGCGAGCTTGGTCAGGTTGCGGCCGAACTGGTCGAGCAGCTTCGAGGACTTCTTGCCCTCGGCGGCGCCGGAGCCCGAGCCCGAGCCGCCGCGCCGGCCGCCGGGGCCGGACAGCATCCGGATCACCTCGTTGCGGATCTTCTCCGAGTCGGCGTCGAAGTCGAGCAGGATGCGGGCCGCGACGCCCTCGTTCTCGCGCACCAGCCCGAGCAGGATGTGCTCGGTGCCGATGTAGTTGTGGCCCAGCGAGAGCGCCTCGCGGAGGGCCAGCTCGAGCACCTTCTTGGCGCGCGGCGTGAACGGGATCTGGCCCGAGGTGACCTCCTCGCCGGAGCCGACGATCCGCACCACCTGGGCGCGGACCCGCTCCACGGTGATGTCGAGCGACTCGAGCACGCGCGCGGCGAGGCCCTCTTCCTCGCGCAGCAGGCCGAGCAGGATGTGCTCGGTGCCGATGTAGTTGTGCTTGAGGGTCCGGGCCTCCTCTTGCGCGAGGACGACCACCTGGCGGGCCCTCTCTGTGAATCTCTCGAACACTTGCTACCTGACCTGTTCCCTCACTGGCTGAGTATCACGTTGGCTACGGTCGGATCCCGTCTCCGACTCCGGGGATGCAGCATCGCCGGGGGTCTGGATCGTCCTCTTCGGCACCCTCGCATCGCCGACTGATCTGCCCTCCGGTTGGTTGCTTGCGCGGTGCGCGGAGTATAGCCGGGGCACTTATCCGGCCCGACCGCACCGTCAGCCGCGCATGGCCGGGAACAGCACGACCTCGCGCAGGCTCGGGGCGCCCGTGAGCAGCATCGTCAGCCGGTCCATGCCGAGCCCGACCCCGGCCGTGGGCGGCATCCCGTGCTCGAGCGCGCGCAGGAACGCCTCGTCGTGGGGCTGCGCCTCCTCGTCGCCGCGCCGCAGCTCCTCGGCCTGCTGCTCGAAGCGCCGGCGCTGCTCGTCGGGGTCGTTGAGCTCGCTGAACGCGTTGGCGATCTCGATCCCGCCCGCGAACGCCTCCCAGCGCTCGACCAGCCCCGGCGTCTGCCGGTGTTGCTTGGCGAACGGCGAGAGCTCGACCGGGTAGTCGCGCACGAAGGTCGGCTCGACGAGCAGCGGCTCGACCCGCTTCGAGAAGAGCTGGTCGACCAGCTTCCCCCACCCCTGATCGCCGGGGTCCCCGTCGCCGAGCGCCAGCGCCAGCTCCTCGCGCGAGGGGCGCTGCGCGAGGTCGACGCCGGTGTGCTCGACCAGCACGTCGCGCAGCGTGACCCGCTCCCAGGGCGGCGCGAAGTCGACCGTCGTCCCCTCCCGCTCGACCACCGTCGTGCCGAGCACCTCCCGGGCGACGCCGCTGACCAGCTCCTCGAGGCGGGCGGCGGCGTCGTCGTAGTCGGCGTAGGCCTCGTACCACTCGAGCATCGTGAACTCGGGGTTGTGCTTCGGGGAGATGCCCTCGTTGCGGAAGTCCTTGCCGAGCTCGTAGACGCGGTCGATCCCGCCGACCACGCAGCGCTTCAGATACAGCTCGGTCGCGATCCGCAGGTAGAGGTCGCGGTCGAGCGCGTTGTGGTGGGTGGTGAAGGGCCGCGCCAGGGCGCCCCCGTACAGCGGTTGGAGGACCGGCGTCTCGACCTCGATGAAGCCGTCCTCGTCGAGGCGGCGGCGCGTGGCGGCGATCGCCCGGGCGCGGATCCGGAACCGCTCCAGGACCTCGGGGTTGGCGATCAGGTCGAGCTCGCGGTGCCGGTAGCGCAGCTCGACGTCGGCCAGCCCGGCGTGCTTGTCGGGCAGCGGGCGCAGGGCCTTGGCGAGCGGCCGCCAGGACTCGAGCCGCAGGCTGAGCTCGCCGCGGCGGGTCCGGAAGGCGACGCCCTCGACGCCGACGAAGTCGCCCAGGTCCATCGTCGCGAGCAGCTCGTGCTCGTGCTCGCCGAGCACGTCGGCGCGCGAGTGAAGCTGGATCTTGCCGGTGCCGTCACGGAGGTCGAGGAAGGCGGCCTTGCCGTGGCCGCGCTTGGCGAGCAGGCGCCCGGCGACGCAGTGCCGCTCCTCGGTCTCCTCGCCGTCGGCCAGCCCCTCGTGGGCCGCGCGCACGGCGGCGATCGGCTCGCGGTCGGCGTAGCCGGTCGGGTAGGGGTCGTAGCCGGCCTCGCGCAGGCGCTCGAGCTTGGCCCGCCGCTCGGCGATCAGGGCCGACTCGTCCTCGCCCCCGCTCTCGTGCTCGCTCGCATCGCTCATGCGCTGAGCGTATTCCCTCGCCCGCGCGAGGGAATCCCCGCCCCGCCGAGCCGGGCATCACGCGCCCGCGGCGTCCCTCTACGTTTCCGGGGTGAGCGGATTCGGGCTCGAGATCAGAGACGCGGCCGAGGCCGACCTGGAGCGGATCTTCGCGATCTACAACGTCGAGGTCGAAAGCGGGATCGCGACCTTCGACGTGGAGCCGAGGCGGGCCGAGCGCGACGCGGCCTGGCTGCGCGAGCGCGCCCCGATCCACCCGGTGCTGGTCGCGGCCGACGCGGGCCGGGTGATCGGCTGGGCGTCGCTGGGGCCCTGGTCGCCGCGCGGCGCCTACCGCCGCACCGCCGAGGTCTCCGTCTACGTCGACCGCGAGGAGCGCGGCCGGGGGGTCGGCACCCGCCTGCTGGCGGCGCTGATCGAGCGCGGCCGCGAGGCCGGCCTCGGAGTGCTGCTGGCGCGCGTGGCGCTGCCGAACGCTCCCAGCCTCGCCCTGCACACCGGGCTCGGCTTCCGCTCCTTCGGCACCCAGCGGCGCTGCGGCGAGAAGCACGGGCGCATCCTCGACGTCGAGCTGCTCGACCTGCACCTCGACGAGCCGCCGCCCGCCGCGAGCCCTAGCCCGGAGGGGCCCCCGGGTCGCGAATCCGACTGATCCGCTCCATCGGCCGCAAGATGTCGGGTTCGTGGAGCGCCGGGGCGATCGGCGGCGGCTCAGGCCTCGATCTTGGTGATCTTGAGCTCCTTGTTGGGGCCGCGCGGGACCTCGACGCTGACCACCTCGCCGCGCTTGCGGCCGATCAGCGCCTTGCCGATCGGCGACTCGTGCGAGAGCCGGTCCCGGGAGGGGTCCGCCTCCGCCGAGCCGACGAGGCGGAAGTTGCGCGAGTCGCCCGTCTTCTGATCTTTGACGAAGACCTTGACGCCGACGGCGACGACGCTCGTGTCGAGATCCTTGGCGTCGATCACGGTCGCCCGCCGCAGCCGCTCCTCGATCTGCGCGATCCGCTGCTCGAGCATCGCCTGCTCGTTCTTGGCGTCGTCGTACTCCGAGTTCTCGGAGATGTCGCCGAACTCGCGCGCATCCTTGATGCGCTCGGCGACCTCGCGCCGGCGAACGGTCTGTAGCTCCTCCAGCTCTGCCTGGAGCTGTTCGAGGCCTTCCGGGGTGATCAGGGACTCTCGCGCCACGGCTTCTGAACCTTCCTCGTGATCCGGGTGTGGGGGTTGCCACGCCTCCCCCCACGAGACTGAAAATGCCCGGTCGCGGACCCCTTTCGGAGGCCGCTACGCGGGCTCGGCGGCGCGCAACTATAGCAACGCCGCGGCGCGTCTCAAGGGCGGATCGCTCAGCGTGCCAGGGCGCCCTCGGCGGCGGTCAATCCGCGCACCGCGCGCCGTGCCGCGCCGAGATCCTCGGCGCTCATCAGGCGCTCCCCCTCGCGGGCGGTGAGCCCGAGCGCACCCAGATACCAGGGGTAGAACTTGCGCAGGTAGCGGGCCGCGCGCTCGTCGCCGAGATGGCGCTCGGCCCCGTCGATCACCCACAGCAGCTCCTCGGCGACCGCCGCCGGCGTGGGCTCGCCGACCTCGCGCCCGGTCAGCTCGGCGAAGATCCACGGGTAGCCGAACGAGCCCCGGGCGATCATCACCGCGGCGGCGCCGGAGCGCTCGTAGGCGCGCCGCGCCCGCTCGGCGCTGGAGAGGCCGCCGGAGACGATCACCGGCACGTCGACGCGCGCGACGAGCTCGCGGGCCAGCCCGTAGTCGGCGCTGCCCTTGTGCTGCACCGTCGCCGGCCGGGGATGGAAGCCGATCGCCGCCACGCCGGCCTCCTCGGCCAGACGCACGGCGACGTCGAAGCCACTGCGGTCCCCCGGCTCGAGCCCGGAGCGCAGCTTCGCGGTCACCGGCACCCCGCCCCCGCCGGCGACCGCCGCGGCCGCCACCGCGACCGCCCGCTCGGGCTCGGCGATCAGCTGCACCCCGGCCCCGGTCTTGCGCACCTTGCGGACCGGGCAGCCCATGTTCAGGTCGATGATGTCGGCGCCCGCGCCGGCGACGACCTCGGCCGCGCCGCGCATCACGTCCGGGTCGGAGCCGAAGAGCTGGATCGCGACCGGGTGCTCGTCGGGGTGGATCGAGAGCAGCTCGCGCATCGTGCGCTCGTTGCGGTAGTGGATCGCGTGGCTGGAGACCATCTCCGAGACCGCCAGCCCGGCCCCGTGGCGGCGCGCCTGCAGGCGCACGAACCAGTTGCCGATCCCGGCCAGCGGCGCGAGCAGCACCCGGTTGGCGATCGTCACGTCCCCGATCGAGAACGGCTCGGTCAGCGGCGGTTGCGTGCGACCGGGAGCCGCGGATGCCTCAGGCGCCCTCGTCATTACGCCCCCAGATCAGCCGCAGCCCGCGCAGGGTCAGGTAGGGATCGACCTCGTCGACGGTCTCGCAGAGGGGGCCGATCGCGGCCGCCATGCCGCCGGTCGCGATCACCCGCGTCGGCTCGCCGAGCTCGGACAGCATGCGCCGCGCGATCCCGTCGACGAGGCCGGCGAAGCCGAACACGAACCCCGACTGCAGGGCGGCCTGCGTGCCGCGCCCGATCGCCACGCGGGGCTCGGAGAGCTCGATCCGCGGCAGCTTCGCCGCCCGGGCCGAGAGCGCCTCGATCGAGACCTCGACCCCGGGCGCGATCACGCCGCCCAGATACTCGCCATCGGCGGAGACGGCGTCGAAGTTGATCGAGGTGCCGAAGTCGACCGACAGGCAGCGGCCGCCGGCGAGCGAGTGCGCCGCGACCGCGTTCACGAGCCGGTCGGAGCCGAGCTCGTGCGGGTTGTCGATCAGGATCGGCATCCCGGTCCGGACCGCCGGGCCGACGAGCAGGCAGCGGACCCGGAGGTGGTGCTCGCAGAGCCGCTCGTACTCGGGACCCAGCCGCGGGACGACGGTGGAGACGATCGCCCCGCCGAGCGC
>CAZARJ010000107.1:0-3162 GCA_964487515.1 uncultured Conexibacteraceae bacterium
GCCACGGAGCGGGCGGGATCCGCAAGTACACGAAGCAGCAGACCCTGCTCGTGACCCGCTTCGCGCCCACCGACAAGGACATCCACATGATGCCCTACACCTCCGCGCGGCAGACGAAGCTCCTGGGACGCGTCTTCAAGCTCCTCTGGGGCCGCGGCAAGCGAGACTGACGATCCGAGGACCCGGGGCGTGAACGTTCGGATCAGGCTCGAACGCGCCGGTACCCGCGCCAAACGCGCCGGTACCCGCGCCGGCCCGGAGGCGCAGCCGGGCTGAGGCGCCGGCTCCGGGGATGCAGCAGCGGTTGAGCGTGGTCACGCTCGGGGTCGGCAACCTCGGGCGGGCGGTCGCCTTCTACGGGGCGCTGGGATGGGAGCCGGTCAACGACGTGCGCGCCCAGGGCGTCGCCTTCTTCCCGGCCGGCGGCATGGTGGTGGCGCTGTGGAGCCGCGAGGAGCTGGCCGCCGACAGCTGCGTCAGCGACCGCGGCGGCTGGGGCGGCGTCACCCTTGCCCACAACGTCGGCTCGCCTGCCGAGGTGGACGCGATCCTCGGCGAGGCGGAGGCCGCCGGGGGACGCATCGGCCGGGCCGGCGCGAAGACGTTCTGGGGCGGCTACTCGGGCATCTTCATCGATCCCGACGGCCATCCCTGGGAGGTCGCCCACAACCCCCACTGGACCCTCGCCCCCGACGGCTCGATCGAGGTCTAGGCACGACACGGCGCCGCCGCGTCGAACTTGCAGATACCCAGAGATGTCACGGGAAAGTGCAAGCTCGGCGGCAGCGCCGACCCAGCGCCGGGCCGAGCTTGCAGCTACCCGGAAATGCCGCGGGAAGGTGCAAGCTCGATGCGCGCCGAACTGGGCCGGATCGGGCCCGCATGCGAGCCAAAGTCCATGTCACCGGGACCCGAACCGGGTCGCTCAGCCGAGCACGACGAGGACGTCGCCCTCGGAGACGGACTGACCCTCGCTACAGCGGATCTCGGTCACGGTGCCCGAGTCCTCGGCCTCGACCGGCATCTCCATCTTCATCGACTCGAGGATGACGACGGTCTGGTCGAGCTCGACCTCGTCGCCCACCTCGACCTCGATCTTCCAGACCGTTCCGGTGATGTGCGCGGGGATCTCGGCCACGGGGCGGCACAATAGTCGCCGATGAGCGCGGAAGCGAGCGAGAGTGGGGCGGCGGGCGGTGACGACGTGGCACGCCGGGTCGCGATCGTCGCCGCGCGCGACGAGGCCGACCGGATCGGCGACACCGTGGGGGCGCTGCGGAGGGCGCTGCCGGGGATCGAGGTCTTCGTCGCCGACGACGCCTCCACCGACGGCACCCGCGACATGGCGATGATGGCCGGGGCGACGATCATCGGCCGCAACCGCCCGCACGGCAAGGGCGGCAACGTGAGCGCCGCCGCGACCGCCGCGCTCGACGGCCTGCCTCCGGAGGCGACGGTCCTGCTCTGCGACGGCGACCTGGGGGAGACGGCCGCCCGCCTCGCTCCCCTGGCCGGGGCGGTGGAGGCGGACCGCTGCGACCTCGCGGTCGCCGTCTTCGCGCGGCGGGTCGGGGGCGGGCTGGGGATCGCCAAGGGCTTCGCCCGCTGGGCGATCAGGCGCCTCTGCGGCCTCGAGACGACGGAGCCGATCTCCGGCCAGCGGGCCCTGCGCGCGGGTCTGCTCGCCGAGCTGATCCCCTTCGCCCCCCGCTACGGGATGGAGGTCGGGATGACCGTGGACGCCGTCCGCGGCGGTGCCCGCGTCGCCGAGATCGAGCTCGACCTCTCCCACCGGGCCACCGGCCGCAGCCTCGCCGGCTTCCTGCACCGCGGCAGGCAGCTCCGCGACATCCTCCTCGCCTCCGCCGCCCGCCTGCGCCCACGAACCCGACTTTTTCGCCGCTATGGAACCAATGAATCGGGTTCGCGGCAGCGGGCCCGTGGCCGCCGCGGGTAGGCTCGCGGCGCTGTGATCCTCGCCATCGACCAGGGGACGACCGGGACGACCTGCCTCGTCTTCGACGCGGAGGGGCGGATCGCCGGGCGGGCCTACGCCGAGCTGGAGCAGCACTTCCCCGAGCCGGGGTGGGTCGAGCACGACGCGGGCGAGATCTGGCAGGCGACGCGGCGGCTGGGGCGGGAGGCGCTCGCCGACGCCGGGATCGGGGGCGCCGGGCTGGCCGCGATCGGGATCACCAACCAGCGCGAGACCGTGGTCGGCTGGGACCGGGCGAGCGGCGAGCCGATCCACCGCGCGCTCGTCTGGCAGGACCGCCGCACGGCGCGCCGCTGCGAGGAGCTGCACGCCGCGGGCCACGACGGGCTGGTCCGCGAGCGCACCGGGCTGATCCTCGACCCCTACTTCTCGGGCACCAAGATCGAGTGGCTGCTGCGCAACGTCGCCGGCGCCGAGAACGCGGTCTTCGGGACGATCGACTCCTGGCTCGTGCACAAGCTCTGTGGCGTCCACGTCACCGACCAGACCAACGCCGCGCGGACGATGCTCTACGACATCCGCGCGCGCCGCTGGGACCCGGAGCTCTGCGCGCCGCTCGGCATCGACCCCGGGAGCCTGCCTGACGTCCGCTCCTCGGCCGAGGTCTACGGGACGACGAGCGAGTTCGGCGGCGAGGTGCCGGTGGCGGGCATCGCCGGCGACCAGCAGGCCGCCCTGTTCGGCCAGTCCTGCCACGCGCCCGGCGACGCCAAGAACACCTACGGCACGGGCAGCTTCGTGCTGCTCAACGCCGGCACCGAGCCGCCCGCTCCCGCCGACGGCCTGCTGAGCACGATCGCCTGGGGGATCGGCGCGGAGACGACCTACGCGCTCGAGGCCTCGGTCTTCGTCACCGGCGCCGCCGTGCAGTGGCTGCGCGACGGGCTCGGGGTGATCGAGTCCGCGGCGGAGACCGAGGCGCTGGCCGCCTCTCTGGAGGGCAACGACGGCGTCTACTTCGTCCCCGCGCTCACCGGGCTCGGCTCCCCCTACTGGGACCCCTACGCGCGCGGCGCGCTGCTCGGGCTCACCCGCGGCACCGGCCGGGCGCACATCGCCCGGGCGGCGCTGGAGGCGATCGCCTACCAGACGGTCGACGCGGTCCGCGCCCAGGAGGCGGCCGCGGGGAAGTCCCTGAGCGCCCTGCGGGCCGACGGCGGCGCGGT
>CAZARJ010000107.1:3262-6345 GCA_964487515.1 uncultured Conexibacteraceae bacterium
TTCTCCGCCTGATCTGACGAGAAGGCCCACTGACGTGGCTGTGCTGACGTTGACATAGGATCCGCACATGTCCAACCACTTGCTCACCGGCTTCCCGGGCTTCATCGGCCGCCGGCTCGTCGCGGCCCTCCTCGAACGTGACCCGGAGGCGCGCGTGATCGCCCTCGTGGAGCCGCGCATGCTCGCCGCCGCCCAGGAGGCGGCGGCCGCGATCGACGCTGAGCGGATCGAGCTGCTCTCCGGCGACATCACCGAGCGCCGCCTCGGGCTCGGCGACGAGGACTACGCGCGCCTGCTCGCCGAGGTGACGATGGTCCACCACCTGGCGGCGATCTACGACCTCGCGGTGCCGGCCGAGATCGCGCAGCGCGTCAACGTCGACGGGACCGGCAACGTGCTCGCCCTCTGCCGCGACGCCGAGCGGCTCGAGCGCCTCGACTACGTCAGCACCGCCTACGTCGCCGGCGACCGGACCGGGG
This sequence comes from uncultured Conexibacteraceae bacterium, assembly GCA_964487515.1. GTDB lineage: Bacteria > Actinomycetota > Thermoleophilia > Solirubrobacterales > 70-9 > RHKX01. The sequence continues at coordinate 3,742 of CAZARJ010000107.1, forward strand.
TCGTCTACGAGCACGAGCTGGCGCTCGGGCAGGGCTTCAAGAATCACTACGAGTCGACCAAGTTCCAGGCCGAGGTCTGGGTCCGGGAGCTGGCCGACGAGATCCCGACCACGATCATCCGGCCCGGCATCGTCGTCGGCGACTCCAAGTCCGGCGAGACGCAGAAGTTCGACGGCCCCTACTTCATCCTCCGCTTCATCTCCGCCGGGACCCGGCGCGGGATGCCGCCGGCCAACATCGGCCGCGGCGAGGTCCCCTTCAACGTCGTCCCGGTCGACTTCATCGTCGCCGCGATGATCGAGCTCGCCCACGCCGAGGCCGCGGCGGGGGAGACCGTTCACCTCTGCGATCCCGACCCGGTCAGCTCGCGCGAGCTCGTCGCCCTGCTCAGCGAGCTCTACGCCGGCCAGGCCCCCCGCCTGCGCCTGCCCCCGCGGCCCGTCGCGGCAGCGCTGCATCTGGCCCCGGTCCGCCGCTTCTACGGCGGCACCCCTGCGGAGTCGATTCGCTACATGAACCATCCCGTCCGCTACGACACTCGCCGGGCCGACGAGCTGCTCGCCGCCGCCGGCCTGCGCTGCCCCCGCTTCCCCGAGTACGCCCCCGCGATGGTCGAGTTCTTCCGCGCCCACGAGGACGACCCCGCCTTCGCCCCCGCGCAGGCGCGGTAGGGAGGGGCCTGGGCTCGGGCCGCGCCGCGGGTGGGCTCGTAACCAGCTCTGGCGCAGGGGGTAGTGAGGGGAAGGCGGCCCCGTGCCGCGCGATCTCCCGATGTCCGACATCAAGCCGCAGAAGTACAAGGACCCGCGCCCGGCGGAGCTGTTCATGCCCTTTCATGAGCGCTGCCGGACCCACGATCCGGACTGGGTCTACAGCGCCGCCCGCATCCTGAGCACGCCCCTGTCGCTGCTCGTCTACCGCTGCCGGCCGATCGAGGCCGACAACGTGCCCGCCTCCGGGCCGGTGATCCTGGCCGCCAACCACTTCTCCAACTACGACCACTTCCTCGCCGGGGTCTGGCTGCGGCGCCAGATCCGCTTCATGGCCAAGTCGCAGCTGTTCGGCAACCCGGTCATGAACTACATCTACAGCCACGGCGGTAGCTTCCCGGTCCGCCGCGGGCATGCCGACGAGGAGGCCTTCCGCACGGTCGAGGCGATCCTGAGACGCGGCGGCTGCATGATGATCTACTGCGAGGGCGGGCGCTCCCGCAGCGGCGAGCTGGGGGAGCCCCGGCCCGGGGTCGGGCGCGCGGCACTCGACACGGGGGCGCCGGTGGTCCCGGTCGCGATCCACGGCTCGCAGGGGATCCGGCGCTGGCGGCGGCTCGTCTTCCCGAAGGTGACGATCCGCTACGGCGAGCCGCTCAGCTTCGCCGCCGAGCCCGGCGCCTCGCGCGAGCGCCACGCCGAGGTGGCGGGGGAGATCTTCGGCCACGTGCGGGCGATGTACGAGGAGCTGGAGCGCGAGGGGCGTACCTCGGTGATCAAGCGCCTGCGGCGGGAGCGCGGCCCCGGCCGACCGCGCTACTCGTAGCGATCCTCGAGCTCGGCCCAGCGCTCGGGGTCGTGCCCGGGCACGATGATCGCGTCCGGGTAGGTGCGGGCGAACTGCTGTAGCTCGCGCACCGAGCGCCGCCACCGGTGCATGTCGTCGGGGCGCGGGGGCGGGTCGCCTCCGCCGAGCTGCGCGCGCGTGTAGATCGCGTCGCCGGCGATCACGAAGTCGCGGTCGCGCAGCCGGGCGATCACCGAGCAGTGGCCCGGCGAGTGGCCGGGGGTGAAGGCGAGCCGGATCGAGCCGTCGCCGAACAGGTCGAAGGTGCGGCCGAAGCTCGCGTAGGAGCGCACGCCCTGGCCCTCGAAGCTGACGGTCCGGTAGTCGAACAGGTAGTCGAAGTGCGCGGGACGGTAGCCCTGTAGCTGCGGTCGCGACGCCTCGGTGGCGGCGCGCCACTCGATCTCGGAGAGGACGAAGGTCGCGTTCGGGTACTCGGCGATCCCCGAGGCGTGGTCGAAGTGCAGGTGGGTGAGCACGACGTGCTTGAGCCCGGTCGGATCGACGTCGCGCTCGCGCAGCTGGGCGGCGACGCTGCGGCGCGGGCCGATCCGCGCCCGGCTCAGGCGGGCCAGCGCGCGGCCCAGGTTGGCGGCGGGACGGGCCTCGACCGAGGAGTGGAAGGCGGTGTCCACCAGCACCGGGCCGATCGTCGGATGGGTGATCAGAAAGGCCGGGACCGGCGCCCACCACCAGCGGCTGCGCGGGGTGCCGACGCCGGCCGCGCGCAGCATCGCGAGCCGCCCGCCCCGGCTCTCGAAGAACTGCTTCGGCGCCTGCACCTCGCCACCGAGCAACGGCTCGACCGCGACCGTGACGCCCTCCGCACCCCCGCCCGGGAGCGGGCCGTGCAGCCCGCGCGCCTCTACGGTGAAACCGGCCATCGAAGCCAGGCTACCCGCCCCGGGACCCGCGGACCGCGGCCGTGAGACGCCGCGCACGGGTGCTGGCATAGGCTTGCTCCGTGAGCGAGCAGCGGTCGCGCATCTTCGCCCCCGGGCTGCTCGACGGCTCGGTCTGCCTGGTCTCCGGCGCCGGCAGCGGGCT
>CAZARJ010000108.1:0-6311 GCA_964487515.1 uncultured Conexibacteraceae bacterium
TCCCGGTCCGGAACGTTCGTCATCGCCCCGTGTAGGGGGCCCACGGTTCCGCGGAGTGCGTCCAGCAGTTCGGGCGCCATGAAGAAAGGGAGTTCGACATGACGTAACCGAACGACAAGCTCAGGGCGACCGGCCGGTGCAAGTCCGGTCCGGGGAGACGTCTGGGTCCCCGGTAGCGAAGCCCCCGTGCGTGGCCGAGAGGCCGGGTGCGAAGCGGGGTGAAGACAAGCGCTCGGTCCGTAGCGAAAGCGAAGCCCGCGCAAGCGTCGTCAACCGGCCGCGAGAGCGGCAAGAGAGGGTGCCGAGCCGTTTCCGCGGCGGCGAAGGCCACGGAAGATGCCCAAGGCCCAGAAGCGGGCATCGAGGAACCCTCCGGCGTATTGGGAGCGGAACGAGCGCAAGGCCGTCCTGGGAACTGGAGAGACCCGTCTCGGCCCCGCGGCGAAAGCCGCGGGAAGCGAGCCCGCCGATAACCGGAGACCCCGGGAAACGACGAGCGGCCGAGCGGGAGTCGGAGGGGGCCGTAGTAGTGCCGATCGCCGGGACAACACAACCCGGCAGAAGCGAAGGGCCCCTGCTTCACCCACCGCACGCAAAGGAAGGACAAGACCCTGATGAGTGCCGAGAGATCGGCTAGGTCCGTCAGCCACGCCGAGGGCGTGGATCCGGTCCGAGCCCTCCAGCGCGTGCTCTACCGCGCCGCCAAGCGTGATCGGCGGCGGCGATTCCACGCCCTCTACGACAAGCTCGCCCGCGAGGACGTGCTTGGGAGGGCCTGGGCCGAGGTCCGTGCGAACCGGGGCGCCGCGGGCATCGATGGGCTGACCGTCGATGCAGTCGAGCGCTCAGGGCCGGACGCGTTCCCGAGCTCGCCGCGAGGCTGAAGGCCAAGGCATACAGGCCCAAGCCCCTGCGACGGGTTGAGATCCCAAAGCCCGGCAGCGGCAAGATGCGGCCGCTGGGCATTCCAACGCTCGCCGACCGGGTAGCCATGACGGCGGCGAAGATCGTCATCGAGCCGATCTTCGAGCCCGACTTTCTGCCCGTGAGCTTCGGGTTTCGCCCGAGGCGCAGCGCCCACCAGGCGCTCGAGGCCGTCCGCGTGGCGGCCAACGGGGGCCTGGAGTGGGTGCTCGATGCCGACATCGCATCCTGCTTCGACGAGATCGACCACGAGGCCCTCAACGCTCGGATCGAGCGCCGGGTCTCGGATCGGAGCATGTTGAAGCTGCTGCGGAGCTGGCTGCGAGCGGGGATCTTCGAGGGCGGAGTGCTCGCCAAGGCTCAGGCGGGCACCCCACAGGGCTCGCCGCTCTCCCCGCTGCTCGCCAACATCGCCCTCTCAGCGCTCGATGAACGCTGGGCGAGCGAGGGCGGGCGCCTGGGGAGGATGGTGCGCTATGCGGATGACCTGGTCGTCCTCTGCGCCACGCGCGAGCGAGCCTTGAAGGCTCACTCGGAGGTGGCGGCGACCCTGGCCACCTTGGGGCTCAGGCTGAGCCCCGAGAAGACCGGGATCGTGCACCTCGCAAGAGGTGCCGAGGGCTTCGACTTCCTCGGCTTTCACCTGCGAAAGCGGGAGTCGCGGAAGTGGCCCGGCCGCTACTACCTGCACCGCTGGCCCTCGGCGCGCTCGATGCGCCGGATCAGGGCAAAGGTGTCGGAGCTGACGCGTCGCCGTCCCTACGCCGGCGAGCCGCTCGACGTGGTGGTCGCCAACCTCAACCCCGTCCTGCGGGGCTGGGGGGAGTACTTCCGCCGGGGCAACTCGGCGGCCAAGTTCTCCACGGTCGACCACCACGTCAACATGCGGCTCGCTGCCCTGGCGTCGGCCAAGCACGGGCTCCGGGGCGTCAACTGGACCACCCGGTTTCACCACCGATGGGTCAGCGCCCTCGGAGTCCATCGACTCAGCGGGACCGTCCGCTACTGATCGCGCGCATGCGACGCGGCGAAGGGTGTCGGAAAGCCGCTTGCGGGAGAACCGCACGAGCGGTTTGAGGTGGCGGCGGGAGGCCAGCGGTGCCGCTGGTCGTGAAGGCCCAAAGGGCCGCGATGGCCTCCCGCCGACCCTACACCGCCAAGTGCGTTACCGGAAATAGCGTTCGGAGGTATGCGGTGGTTGGTGGGAGGCGCTGAGTGCGGGCTAGCGAGAGACATACCCCGGTTTTGCGTTCGCACCGGTTCGACTGGCGCGGTGTACTCTCAGCCGGGGCCGAGGTGTCCAAGGGGGATTACGTTGATCCCATCGGGCCGGGTGAGGGCGGCCTCGCCGGCCGTGATCACGTTGAGGCTCGCGAGTGCGGCTGCGCGGGGTTCGCTCACCTTGGCGGCGAGTCTCTTGAGATTCTTCGACGCTGCTTCGATGCCGGTCTCTCCGCCGAGCTTGACCTCGAACGCCGCCCATCGACCGTCGGGGAGCTCGACGATCGCGTCGACCTCCAGCCCGCTCTCGTCCCGGTAGTGAGTGACATCCGCCGCCATCAGACCTGCATAGATTCGTAGGTCCCTGACAGCCAGCGACTCGAAGAAGAAGCCGAGCGTCTTCGGATCGCCGAGGAGTGCGCGCGGCGATGCGCCGAGGGCTGCAGCGGCCAGGGAGGGATCGACGAAATGCCATTTCGGGCTGACACGCAGTCGGACCGCTGACCGCAGGTGCGGACGCCATGCGGGTTGCTCTTCGAGCATGTGCACGCGCGTCAGCGCGTCCAAATACTTGCGCGCGCTCTGTCCGGAGATCGCCCCATCTCCATCTACCTCGGCTTCGGCTGCGAGTCGGTTGGCGGACGCCTCGGTCGCGACATTGCGAGCGATGGCGCGAATGAGTGCCCACATACGGACTGGGTCAACGCGTGAGCCGGCTGCCGGGATATCGACCTTGGCGATGTCGTCCAGGTAGCCACTCAGGTATTCGCTGGAGGACCGATCCTGATCCGCTACTAGGACGGGCCAGCCGCCCCGGACGATCAAGTGAACGTAGTCCTCCAACTTTGGACCTCCGAGAGCTGCGACCGCGGTCTCGCTGAACAGCCGATCGAAAGGCACCGAGCGAGTTGATTCGCCGCTCTCTGCGAGGGACATCGGGCGAACGGTGAAACGCCGGAAGCGGCCGGCGCCGCTGTGTCTGGTCAGATCGTCCCGTGGCGTTGCCGATCCAGTGAGGATGAATTGTCCGCTCTTGGCTCGAGTGTCGACAGCATGCCGCACCGCGTTCCAGACAGGAGGCGCCAGCTGCCACTCGTCGATGAGCCGGGGAGTATCCCCGGAGAGCACCGCTTCAGGCGCGGTCTCTGCCAGTTCCTGGATCTCCGGGGACGAGTCGAGGCGAACCGAGCTAGCAGCATGCTGCAGAGCCGTGGTCGTCTTCCCCACCGCTCTCGCCCCCTCCAGGATCACCGCGCCGAACGTGGCCAATGAGGGGTCGATCATTCGGTCGACTATGCGTTGGCGATACTGTGCCACGGCGCATACGATATCGCACTTACGTGAATTTGAATATCACATTCACGTTGATTCTGACATTGCACTTACGTGCTCTTCGATAACGCGTTTACGTTCGGATCAGCGGCGCTTTCTCAGCGTGATCCGCTTGCTGCGGCGCTGGACGGCGTTGCCGTCGGTGGGGCGCATGGTCACGGTGACCCGCGCCCGGGCGTGGCCGCGGCGCCGCAGCTTGCGCTTCAGCCGGCCGCGCGGCTTGATCTTGAGCTGCTCGTTGCCCTCCAGGCCGCGGTGCCCGGTGCGGCTGCGCTCGATGCCGCGGCCGTTCAGTGTCAAGCGGCTGGCGTAGGGGACGAGGACCCTCAGCTTCGCGGTGCCGCGGCGCCGGTTCAGGCGCGCCCGCTTCGGCCGCAGCCGGCACGGCCCGGGATGCGCCCTGGGGCCGGTGGCGAAGGCGGTGAGCTCGCCGCTCGCCTGCGAGGCGGCGAACAGGGTCCCGCGGCAGTCCACGTAAAGCCCGTGCGGCTGCTCGAGGGCACCCCGCGGGGAGCCGGCCCGGCAGCCCGTGATCGCGGTGCAGACGTCGATCTCGTCGCCCGGGTCGCCGGGGACGACGCCGTAGCCGAAGGAGTGCTCGAAGGCGCCGTTGCGGCGGTAGACGTTGATCCGGTTGTTGTTCGCGTCGGCGACGTAGACGGTGCCGCGGGCGTCGATCGCGATCCCGTGCGCGCCGTCGATCGCGCCCGGGGTGTCGTCGGCCCAGCCGGACCAGCAGAGATCGGTGCAGATCTCGAAGCTCTCCGGGGAGTCGGGGACGACGTCCTTGCCGAACGCGAACCGGAAGCGCGGCGGGGAGAGCGAGAGGGCGCTGACCCGGTGATGGCTCCAGGAGCCGGCGAAGGCGTCGCCGGAGGGGGAGAAGCCGATCCCGCGCAGGTCGTTCAGGGCGCCCGCGGCTCCACCCACCGCCCCGCTCCGGCAGGTGGCGTCGTCGGCGCAGGCCTCCCAGCCGCTTCCGCCGGCGCTGCTCACGTCCTTGCCGAGCGCCTCGGTGAAGCGCCCGCGCGGCGTGTAGTGGGCGATGCGGTTGTTGCGCGAGTCGGTGATGTAGAGGTCGCCGCCGGGCCCGAAGCTCGCCGAGCTGGGGCCGTTGAAGCCGCCGGCCGAGTCGGTGGGGAGGCCGGCGAAGCAGTGCTCGGTGCAGATCTCGGGCGCCGGCCCCTCGTCATCGGTGACGTCGTAGCCGAACGTGCGCTGGAATCTGCCCCGCGCGGTGAAGACCGAGACGCGCTCGTTCGCGCGCTCGACCACGTAGATCCGGCGGCCGTCGGGGGAGACCTCGGCGTCCCAGGGCGACCCGAATGCGCCGCCCTCCGTCCCGTCGGTCCCGATCCGGCACCGATCGCTGCAGACCTCCGGCCCGTCGCCCCCGGCCGGGTCGACGTCCTTCCCGAACGCGCGCAGGAAGCGGCCCCCCGCCCTGAACACCGCGACGCGCTGCGCCCCGGCGTCGGCCACGACGATCCGGCCGCTGATCGGGTCCACCCCGATCCCCTCGGGGGCGGCGATCCCGCCCGCGCCCTCGCCACCGGGGGTCCCGTAGCTTCGCAGCGGCTCGTAGTCGGGGGTCGCGGCGGCGGCATCGGACGCGCCGAAGCCGATCGCGGCCGCGGCCGCGACGGCCACGCGCAGCATCCCTGCCAAGCTCACGGCGGCGATCGTATACAGGTCGTACCGGTTCGTGCTCTGGCCCCGGCCCGCCCTTGACGGCCACCCGGCCCGCGGTTACGTTGACCGCGGTCGAGCAAGCGGAGGTGAGGCCACGCGATGACGCAAGCGCAGCCGGCGACTGCGGTGGCAACGGCCAACGAGGAGGCCGTCCGCGCCTGGGACACGGTCCTCTACGAGCGCTGGAAGAAGCACCGGCACATCTTCGTCGGGGCGCTCAGCGGGCTCTCCGACGAGGTGTTCGAGCGCTGGCCGCCGCCGCCGGGCGGGCGCTGCATCGACATCGGCTGCGGCTTCGGCGACACCACCCTGCGGCTCGCCCAGCTCGTCGGCCCGGACGGGTTCGCGCTCGGCAGCGACTCGTCGCCGCGCTTCATCGACGACGCGCGCCGGGAGGCGGCCGAGGCGGGCGTCGGCAACGTCGGGTTCGAGCTCGCCGACGCCCAGACCGCGGAGTGGGAGCCGAGCTACGACTACGCCTTCTCCCGGATGGGGACGCAGTTCTTCGCCGCCCCGGTCCCCGCGATGAGGGCGATCCGCGGCGCGCTGAAGCCGGGCGGCGAGTTGCGCAAGATCTGCTGGCGCCGGAAGGCCGAGAGCCCGCTCTTCGCGGAGACCGAGCAGGTGGTCGAGCGGTTCCTCAGCCATCCGGACGAGTACGACGCCGACACCTGCGGCCCGGGACCGTTCTCGCTCGGCAACCCGGAGACGACCACGGGGATCCTGGGGGCTGCCGGGTTCGAGGGGATCGAGCTGCACGGCCGGGACTTCGACTACTTCATCGGCCGGGACATGGACGAGGCGATCGAGGCAGTGCTCGCGGTCGGCCCGGGCGCCGAGCTGGTGCGCCTGAACGGGGACCGCGGCGAGGAGGCCCGGCCGCGGATCGCCGAGGCGCTGGCCGAGCACATGGCGGGCTGGCAGCGGCCGGACGGATCGGTCGTCAGCCGGGGGGCGGTCTGGTACGTGACCGCGACCAATCCCGGCTGACGCGAGCCGCCGATCCCCGCCTCGGGCATAGACTGGGGCCGGGAGATGGGCTCAGAGGACGTTGACGTCGCGATCGTCGGAGCCGGGCTGGCCGGCCTGACCGCCGCGCGGGAGCTGCGCCGGCGGGGCCGGAGCGTGGCCGTGCTCGAGGC
>CAZARJ010000109.1:0-6258 GCA_964487515.1 uncultured Conexibacteraceae bacterium
TGGTTCGCGCTCGGCTCGGCGGCGATCGCGGCCCTGGTCTGGCTCCTGGCGGGATTCGCCGACGACGCGGTCGCCCGGGCGAAAACGACGCTGGTGATCGCCTGCCCGCACGCGCTCGGGCTCGCGATCCCGCTGGTCGTCTCGATCGCCACCGAGCGCGCCGCCCGGGGCGGCGTGCTGGTCAAGGACCGGCTCGCGCTGGAGCGCATGCGCCGCGTCGACGCCGTCCTCTTCGACAAGACCGGAACCCTGACCAGGGGCGAGCCCGCCGTCACCGCAGTCGTCCCGGGGAGCGGGCGCGGGGAGGACGAGGTGCTGGCGCTGGCCGCCGCCGCGGAGGCCGACAGCGAGCACCCGCTGGCGCGGGCGATCGTGGAGGCGGCGCAGCGGCGCGGGCTGACGCTGGAGGCGGCCCGCGACTTCTCCTCCTCGCCCGCGGTCGGGGTCGCGGCCACCGTCGGCGACCGGCGCGTCCGGGTCGGCGGCCCCTACCTGCTGGAGGAGGAGGGCCGGGACGAGATGCCCGTCGCCGGGCGCTGGCGCGAGCAGGGGGCGATCATCCTGCACGTCCTCGAGGAGGGCGAGGTGATCGGGGCCCTGCGGCTGGCCGACGAGATCCGTCCCGAGTCGCGGCAGGCGGTGGAGGCGCTGCAACGCAACGGAGTGGAGGTCGCGATGATCACCGGCGACGCCCGCGCGGTGGCCGAGGCGGTCGCGGCCGAGCTCGGGATCGCCCGCGTATTCGCCGGCGTCCGCCCCGAGGACAAGGCCGGCAGGGTCGCCGAGCTTCAGCGGGAAGGCAGGCGGGTCGCCATGGTCGGGGACGGGGTGAACGACGCTCCGGCGCTCGCCCAGGCCGACGTCGGCGTAGCGATCGGCGCCGGCACCGACGTGGCGATCGCGTCGGCCGGCGTGATCCTCGCCAGCGACGATCCGCGCTCGGTGCTCTCGGTGATCGAGCTCTCGCGGGCCGGCTACCGCAAGATGAAGGAGAACCTCTGGTGGGCGGCCGGCTACAACCTGATCGCGGTGCCGCTCGCGGCCGGGGTGCTCGCCCCGATCGGCTTCGTGCTGCCGATGAGCGTCGGCGCGCTGCTGATGTCGGCCTCGACCGTGATCGTGGCCCTGAACGCCCAGCTGCTGCGCAAGCTCGATCTCGGGCCCGGAGTGAGCGCCGCGCGCGCTCTGCAAGCCGCGCCGGCGTAGGCCGCCGGCGGGGGGAGCCGCCGGGGGCTCCGCGCCCGGCGATGTTCCCGGCGCCCGTGACCGGGTAGCCGGGCGCCATGTACACGATTCCCCTGATCGCGATCCTGCTGATCGCGCTGGCGGTCCTCTACTCGCCGATCCTGGCGGTGATCCTGTTCCTGCTCGCGCTGATCGGCTTCGCGATCCTCCGGGTCCTGCAGCGGGGAAGCGCTGAGGAGGCCGGCAGCGCCGGATCCCGGGCCAGCTCGATGAGCGGCGCCGGCGAGGCCCCGAAGGGCGCGCCCGAGGGCGGCCGCGCCGCGCCCCCGGTCAGAGACGAGGGCCGGGGGGAGGAGCGGCGATGAAGGCGCTCACCTTCCACGGCACCCGCGACGTGCGCGTGGACGAGGTTCCCGACCCGCGCATCGAGGAGCCCACGGACGCGATCATCCGCGTCACCTCGAGCGCGATCTGCGGCTCCGACCTGCACCTGTACGAGGTCCTCGGGATGTTCATGGAAGAGGGCGACGTGCTCGGCCACGAGCCGATCGGGATCGTCGAGGAGGTCGGCTCCGGCGTCTCGGGGATCGAGCCGGGCGACCGCGTCGTGGTTCCCTTCAACATCGCCTGCGGGAGCTGCTGGATGTGCGACCGCGGCCTCTACGCGCAGTGCGAGACGACGCAGGTCCGGGAGCGCGACAAGGGCGCCGCGCTCTTCGGCTATACGAAGCTCTACGGCCAGGTCCCCGGCGCGCAGGCCGAGTACCTGCGCGTCCCCCAGGCCCACTTCGGCCCGATCGAGGTCCCCGAGGGCCCGCCCGACGAACGCTTCCTCTTCCTCTCCGACGTGCTGCCCACCGCCTGGCAGGCGGTCGAGTACGCGGCGATCCCCGAGGGCGGCAGCGTCGCCGTCTTCGGGCTCGGCCCGATCGGGCAGATGAGCGCGCGGATCGCCCGCCACCGCGGGGCCGGGACGGTGATCGGCGTCGACTCGGTCCCCGAGCGACTGGCGATGGCCGCCCGCAACGGCGCGCGGACGGTCGACGGGGAGGAGATCGGGGACGTGCCCGCGGCGATCCGGGGCCTGACCGAGGGGCGCGGGCCCGACGCGGTGATCGACGCGGTCGGGATGGAGGCGCACGGGGCCGCCGGGTCCGGCGCGGCGCAGATCGCCCAGAAGCTGACCGGCATGCTGCCCGACGCGCTCGCCGCGAAGGCGGTCGAGACCGCCGCGGTGGACCGGCTGTCGGCGCTGCTGGAGGCGATCGACACGGTGCGGCGCGGGGGCACGGTGTCGATCTCCGGCGTCTACGGCGGCCGGCTCGATCCCCTGCCCTTGATGCAGCTCTTCGACAAGGGGGTGCAGATCCGCATGGGACAGGCCCACGTCCGGCGCTGGACCGACGAGATCATGCCCCTGCTGGAGGAGGGCGCCGGCGACCCGCTCGGCGTCGATGACCTGACCACGCACCGCCTGCCTCTGAGCGAGGCCCCGGCCGCCTACTCGATGTTCCAGAAGAAGGAGGACGGGGCGATCAAGGTCGTGCTCGAGCCCTAGGGAAATGCGATGAGGGTCGTCGTCACCGGGGCCACAGGCAACGTCGGCACGAGCACGATCGCGGCCCTGCGCTCGCGCCCCGAGGTCGAGGAGATCACCGGCATCGCCCGGCGCCGCCCGGCCGCCGGGCCGGAGGGGGTGCGCTGGGTCCGCGCCGACATCGCCGAGTCCGAGCTGGCGCCGGTCTTCGAGGGCGCCGGCGCCGTCATCCATCTGGCCTGGGCGATCCAGCCCTCGCGCAATCCCGATCTGCTGCGGCGGATCAACGTCGACGGGACGGCGCGGGTCTTCGATGCGGTGGTCGCGGCGGGCGTCCCGCGGCTCGTCCACGCCTCCTCGATCGGCGCCTACTCCCCGGGCCCCAAGGACGAGGCCGTGGACGAGAGCTGGCCCACCGGCGGCATCGAGAGCTCCTTCTACTCGCGCCACAAGGTGGCGGCCGAGGAGATGCTCGACGACCTCGAGCGGCGCGAGCCCGGGCTGGGGGTCGTGCGCCTGCGCCCGGCCCTGATCTTCAAGGGCGAGGCGGCGACCGAGATCCGCCGCCTGTTCGCCGGCCCGTTCCTGCCCGGGTTCCTGCTCGGCTCGAGGTTGCTGCCAGTATTCCCGCGCATCGCCGGGTTGCGCTTTCAGGCGGTGCACTCCCGTGACGTCGGCGAGGCGTTCGCCACCGCCGCGCTCGGCGAGACGACGGGCGCCTTCAACCTCGCGGCCGAGCCGCCCCTGGACAGCGGTCGCATCGCGGAGCTGCTCGGGGCCCGCACCTTCCCGCTGCCCGCGCCTGTGGCCCGCGCGCTCACCGATCTCTCCTGGCGGGCGCGCCTGCAGCCATCACCGCCGGGCTGGCTCGACATGGCGTTGCGCGTGCCGCTGATCGACTCGCGCCGCGCCCGCAACGAGCTCGGGTGGGAGCCGCGCGTCGGCGCCGAGGAAGCCTTCGCGGAGCTGATGGAGGGGATCGGCGCGGGGCGGGGAGGGCCGACCCCGCCGTTGCGCGAAGCGGGGCTCCGCGGTCGCGCCGACGAGGTGCGCAGCGGCGTCGGTGCGCGGCCGTGGGCCCAGCGTCCGGAGAAGTTGCTGATCGGCTACCTGGCGGATGCGCACTCGATCGAGAGGCAGGCGTTGATCCAGATGAAGGCCGCTCCGGCGCTCGCCGGAGCCGACGACCTGGCGCAGATCTTCGAGCGCCACCGGGAGGAGACGGAGGTCCACGAACAGCGCGTGCTCGAGCGTCTTGAAGCCCACGGCGCGAACCCCTCGAAGCTCAAGGACGTCGCGGGCTGGGGCGGGGGAGTCGCGATGGCCGCCTTCGCCCGCTTGCAACCGGAGACGCCCGGCAAGCTCGCTGCCCACGCCTTCTCCTACGAGCACATGGAGCTCGCCGCCTACGAGCTGCTCGGCCGCCTCGCCGAGCGGGAGGGCGACGAGGAGACCGTCGCCGCGGCCGCCGCCATCGCGACCGAGGAGCGGGAGATGGGAGAGCGAATCGCCTCCCGCTTCGACCGCTTCCTCGACGCCTCGCTCGGCGACGATCCCGACCTGGAGGGGGAGCTGCTGGCCCACCTCGCCGATGCGCACGCGATCGAGCGGCAGGCGGAGCAGCTCCTCTCCGCCGCCCCGAAGCTGAGCGCCGAGCCCGTGCTGAAGGAGGCTTTCCGCGACCACGCGGAGGAGACGAAGGCTCACCTGGAGCGTCTCGAAGGCCGTCTGGAGTCGCTGGGCGGAAGCCCGTCCTCGCTCAAGGACGCGGCTCTGCGCCTCGGGGCGTTCAACCTCGCAGGCTTCCTCGGCGCTCAGCCCGACACGACGACCAAGCTCGCGGGCTTCGCGTTCGCCTTCGAGCATCTGGAGGTCGCCTCCTACGAGCTGCTGCGCCGGCTCGCGGAGCGGGCCGGAGACCCGGACACGGTGGCGGTGGCCGAGCGGACCCTACGGGAGGAGCGGGCCGCCGCGGAGCGGATCGCCTCCGTGTGGAGGACCGGCGAGGTGCCGCTCGCGCTCGGCTAGGCGGGCTTCCGGCGCCGGGCGAGGTCGCGATCGAGCAGGCGAACGGCCTGCATCTTGACAGCGCCGTTATTTGGTTCTAACGTCGTACCAATGAATGTCGAGGCCCCTGGTGGCTACCGGCTCGGGAAGCGGGCGGTTGCCCAGGAACGGAATCGGCAGGGGATCCTCACAGCCGCGGAAGCCCTCATCCGCGAGCGCTGGTACGACGACGTCAGCCTTCGCGCCGTCGCCGACCAGGCCGGCGTCGCGCTCCAGACGGTCGTCAATCACTTCGGCTCGAAGGGAGCGCTGCTTGCCGCCGTGGCCGAGAGCGTCGGCAGCCGGATCGACAGCAGGCGTGATGACGTGCCCCCCGGGGACGCGGCTACCGCCGTCGCGATGCTCGTCGATGAGTACGAGGACATCGGCGACGCGATCGTCCGGATGATCGCGCTCGAGGGGAGGGTCGAGGAGCTGGGGCCGCTGCTCGAGCACGGTCGCGCGATTCACCGGCGCTGGGTCGAGCGTGTCTTCGCGGACGCGCTCGTCGCCGCTGGGGACGTCGAACGAGAGCGCCGAGCGGTGATGCTGATCGCCGCCACCGACGTGCTCACCTGGAAGATCCTCCGGCGCGAGCAGGGGCTGGGTCGCCGCGCCGCGGAGGCGGCGATGCGGGAGTCGGTCCTCGCCCTGCTCGGACACTTCGGGGAGCCGGCATGAGCAGGCTCCTCTTCACGCTCTGGGACGGTGGCGGCAACGTGCCGCCGGTCCTCAGCGTCGCGGGCGCGCTGGCCGGTCGTGGCCACGATGTCCGCGTGCTCTCCGACCCGAGCCTCCGCGACGCGGTGGCTGCCTCCGGCGCCCTGCATGTGCCCTGGCGGACCGCGCCGGCTCGCGAGTCCCCTGCCCCGGAAACCGAGTTCGTCCGCGACTTCGAGCCGCGGACGCCGTTCGGCGCCAGCGCAAGGATTCGCGATCGCCTGATCGTCGGTGCCGCGCCCGCCTTCGCCCGCGACACGACCGACGAGATCGACCGCGCGCCGGCCGACGCGGTGGTCTCGGAGGTCCTGTTGATGGGGTCGCAAGTCGCCGCCGCAGCCGCCGGAGCTCCGAGCGTCACGCTGGTGCCGAACATCTACCCGGGCGAGCTTCCCGGCATCCCCCCGTTCGGCCTCGGGCTGCAGCCCCGGACCGACCGCGTCGGGCGAGTCCGCGACCGGCTCGCCAAGGCGATCGGTCGCAGGCTCTGGGACCGGCGACTCGACGAGATGAATGAGCTGCTCGCCGAGTACGGACAGCCGCCGGCATCGTCGTTGTTCGAGCTTCTCGAACGACCCGACCGGGTGCTCGTTCTGACTTCGGCCGCGTTCGAGTTCGGCGGCCCGGAGAAGACGCCGCCCGGCGTACGCTACTGCGGCCCGCGCCTCGACGATCCCGGCTGGAGCGGCGCCTGGAGCGAGCCCGAGGGCCGCGGTCCGCTCGTCCTCGTCTCGCTGAGCACGACGATCCAGGGCCAGGGCCCGATGATC
>CAZARJ010000110.1:0-6203 GCA_964487515.1 uncultured Conexibacteraceae bacterium
GGCGGGGCTGCGCGCGGCCGCCGAGGTCGACGCCCCGCCGCGGAGCGGGCGAGACGGATCGGGCGCCGTGCGGGTCGAGGTGGAGGCGCCACGGGCGCTGCCGGGGATCCCGCCGGTGCCGGTAGCGGCGTCGGCGCGCATCGGCCCGGAGGGAGGCGGCGGTGGCTGAGCGCCGGGCCCTCTCACGCGAGTCGGGCCAGGCGCAACTGGAGCTGCTCGCCGGGCTGCCGCTGCTTCTGCTCGCCTGCCTCGTGGCGCTGCAGCTCGTCGCGGTCGCCTACGGCCAGTCGCTGGCCGACGGCGCCGCCGAGGCGGGGGCGATCGCCGTCGCGGACGGCCGCTCGCCGGAGCGCGCGGCCCGGGACGCGCTGCCCGGCTGGGCGGCCTCCCGGGTCGACGTCGACGCGGGCGGGGGAGAGGTCGAGGTGGAGCTCAGGGTCCCCGCCGTCCTGCCCGGTCTCCCGGATCGCGCCGCGGCGCGGGCGCTCGGCGTCAGCTCCCAGGCCTACGCGCGGCCGGCCGGAGGCGGCTCATGAGCGGCTCCCGTCCCGCGGTCGTGATCTGCGCGGACCTCGCCGGCGGGGAGCGGATCGACGCGGCGGCCGCCGCGGTCGCGGTCGCGGCGGCTGCGCGCGCGGACGAGAGGGAGGCGGGGACGATGCTCCTCGACCTGCGCCCGGGCGCGAGGGCGCCGCGCGGGACCCTGCTCGCGGCCGCCGCCGCCCGTGATCTCGAGGGCGCCTGCCGTCGCGCCGGGGGACTGCGAGGAGCCGCGCGGGGGCGGATCTGCCGCGCCGCCCCCGGCGACCCCGAGCCCGGGACCGGGGACGGGCCCGAGGAGCCCGCGGAGGTGCTGGAGCGGGCCAGCGCCGAGCTCGGGGCCGGGATCCTCTTCGCGCTCGCTGAGCCGGCCGACCTGCTGCGCCTGCTGCGCGCCGTCCGCGGGGACGGCGTCCTGGTGAGCGCCGATCGGCGCGCTCCCCGCCCGCTCCTCGCCCTGCTCGCCGCGGAGCTGCACGCCGACGGTGTGCCATTGAAGGTGTGGACCGCCCCGGTCGGCCTCGTGCAGGCGCGGCGGACGCTCGCCGGCCTGGAGGCGGGCGGCGCGAGCGGGCGCCGGGCGGCCCGCTTCGCCGGCCCGCTGACGGGCGATCTGAGCTCCGGGGGCCCGCCGCGCTTCGCCGTGGCTCCGGCGCCGCGCTCCGGTCTCGGGGCGGAGCGTGCGCAGGCGCTTCCGGCGGTGCTTGCGGTCGCGCTGCTTACCGTCGTGGCCGCCCTCGCCGTCGTCGCGCTCGGCGGCGCCGCTACGGCCAAGGGGCGCTTTCAGCGCGCCGCCGACCTGGCGGCGATCTCCGGCGCGCGCTCGATGCGCGACGACTTCGCCCGCCTGTTCCTTCCCGCGACGCTGCCCGGCGGCGCTCCCAATCCCGCACATCTGGAGCGGGACGAGTACCTGCGCCGGGCGCGCGGCGCAGCGCGCGAGGCGGCGCGGCGAAACGGGCTCGACTCCCGCCTGCTCACGATCTCCTTCCCGGACCGGGTCTCGATCGCGCCGATGCGGATCGGGGTCCGCGCGCGGGGGCGGATCAGGGTCGGGCGCCCGGATTCGGTGGCGTCCGGCGGCTCCACCTCGGTTCGCGCCCGCGCCCGCATCGCCCTGCCGCTCGGCTTCGCGGGGGCCGCCGCGCGACCCGCCACGGCCTCCGGCGGCGGCTACTCCGGGCCGCTCGCCTACCGCCAGGGGGAGCCGATGCGGCCCGATGTCGCGGCCGCCTTCGACCGCATGGCGGCGGCCGCACGGGCCGCGGGCGTGGCGCTGACGATCAACTCCGGATACCGCTCCGACGCCGAGCAACGCCGCCTCTGGGAGCAGAACCCGGACCCGCGCATGGTCGCGCGTCCGGGAACCTCGCTGCACCGGTGCGGGACCGAGCTGGACCTCGGCCCATCCTCCGCCTACGGCTGGCTCGCCGCGCACGCGGGGCGGTTCGGCTTCGTGCAGAGATATTCCTGGGAGGCCTGGCACTACGGCTTCGTGCGTGGACCCGAGCCCTGCTCGGCGGCGTCCGAGCGGCTCGCGGGGGCTGGCGACGGGCGCTCCTCGGGCTCCGGCGGCCTGCCGGGCTTCGTCCCTGCCCGCTACCGGCACCCGCTGCTCGCCGCCGCCTCCCGCCGCGGGGTCTCCGCCGCCTTGCTGGCGGCGCAGCTGATGGCGGAGTCGGGCTTCAACCCGAACGCGGTCTCCTCCGCGGGCGCCCAGGGCATCGCCCAGTTCATGCCCGCGACCGCGGCGGCCTACGGGCTCGACGACCCCTTCGACGCGCCGGCGGCGATCGACGCCCAGGCGCGGCTGATGGCGAGCCTGCTGGGGCGCTTCGGCTCGGTGAGCCTGGCGCTCGCCGCCTACAACGCCGGGCCGGCCCCGGTGCTCGACTGCGACTGCGTGCCGCCTTACCCGGAGACGCAGGCCTACGTGGCCCGGATCATGGGCCTGCTGGGCGGCGCCGGGGCGCTCGGGATCGCGCCCCCCGGCCTGGAGGTGCGGCTGGTCGCCTGACGGCGGCCCCTCCTGCGTGGGGTCCCGAACAGCCCGCCCGCGGGTCGGCGGGCCAGATACCCTCCCGCCCGTGGCCGTGGTCGAGATCGACAGCGTGGAGCGGGCCCGGGAGCTCGTCGGGGAGCCGCTCGGGCCGTCGGAGTGGAGGACGGTGACGCAGGAGGACATCGACGCCTTCGCCCGCGTATCCGGGGACGATCAGTGGATCCACGTCGACGTCGAGCGGGCCCGCTCGGAGAGCCCCTACGGGGGGACGATCGCCCACGGCAACCTGACCCTTTCGCTGATCGACGGCATGCGCAAGGATCTCGTCGCATCGACCGGGTTCGCGGTCGGGATCAACTACGGCTGGAACCGGGTCCGGTTCCCCGCCCCGGTCCCCGCCGGCGGCCGCATCCGGCTCACCGTCGAGCTCGCCGGCTTCGAGGAGGTCGGCGGGGGCTGGTACGAGCAGCGCACCGGCTACACGGTCGAGGTCGAGGGCTCGGAGAAGCCCTGCTGCGTCGCCGAGCACGTGGCCCGGGTGCTGCCCGGCGACTGAGGTCCGCTCCGAGCGCCGGAGCGGAAGCGCGGGCGACCCGGCCGGGTCGCCCGCAATTTCCCCGCGATTACTTGACGGTCAGGGTGCCTTCCATGCCCGCCTGACGGTGTCCCGGAACGCTGCAGTAGTAGGTGTAGGTACCGGCCTTCAGGTCGGCCGTGGTGCTCTCGCTGTCGTCGGTGATCACCTCGGTCTTGGCGACCTCGTTGCCGTTCGAGTCCTCGATCACCACGTCGTGGGGGACCGAGCTCGGGTTGTCGAAGTCGATCTCCGCCTCGCCCGCCTTGGCGGTGATCTTGTCCTGCGTGTACTTCAGGGCCCCGCTGGGATCGGCCTCGAACTTGACCGTCTCCGAGGTGCCCTTGTCGGCGCTCTCATCGGAGGTCTGATCGGTGGTCGTCGTCGTGGCCGGGGGCGTCGTCTCCGCGGCCGTGGTGTCGGAATCCGAGTCGTCGCCGCACGCCGCCAGCCCGAGGGCCGCAAACGCGAGCACGAGGATCGCGATCGAGAGTCTCTTGATCAATGTCATTCCCTCCTGATTCACAGTGAGATAGGTCCCCAAAACCCTACTCCCGTTCCCCGTCCGCCTTGCGTGACAACTGCTCTCAACGACCCTCGAAAGCCGGCTTCTCACCGGCGAAGAAGGCCGGCACCGCCTTACGCAGATCCTCGGTGCCCATGCTGGCTGCGATGCCGTGCCGCTCGAGCTCCAGGTGCTCGGCGAGCGGGTTGTCAAGGCTGCTTGCCACCAGGCGCTTGACCATGCGCACGTAGTGCGGCGCGCGGGCGGCGAGCTCGCGGGCCCTCCTGGCGGCGGTGGCGGCCAGCTCGTCGGCCGGCACGACCTCCGAGACGAGGCCCCACTCGAGCGCCTCGGCGGCGCTGAGGTTCGGGTCCTCGAGCAGCAGCCGGGTCGCCGCCGCCGGACCGATGACGCGGGGCAGGAAGTAGGTCATGCCGCCGTCCGGGGAGGCGCCGATGCGCCCGTAGGCGGGCGCGAAGAGCGCCGCCTCCGAGGCGATCCGCAGGTCGCACATCAGCGCCAGGGAGAATCCGGCGCCGGCCGCGGCGCCGTTGACGGCCGCGATCACGGGGTAGGGAATGCGGCGCAGGTCGACGATCGCCGTGTGCAGAGCGGCGGCCCCGCGCCGCACCTCGGCTACCAGGTCGGTATCGGGGTCCTCGAGCCCGCGCTGGAACCAGGTCACGTCGCCGCCGGCCGAGAACGCCGGCCCGGCTCCGGTGACCACCAGGGCTCGAAGGGGGGCGCGGTCGGCGAGCCAGGGGGCGATCGTGGTCAGCTCGGCGATCATCTGCGGGCTCATCGCGTTCAGAGCGTCGGGCCGCTCCAGGGTCAGGGTGCCGATCTCCCCGTCGATCTCGAGGCGCATCGTCTCCAGCTCGGGGGGCGTGGATGCGGGGCTGGGTTGGGCTGCGTTCTCGCTCATGGCTCTGGGTGCGGCTCCTTCGGGATCGGGCGGACGGGCCCGAGTGTATGCGCGGGCCCCTCCCTACAGTTGATGCGATGGCGGATGCAAGCGGCGATCGAAGGCGCACGGAGCTGGCCGCCCAGCGCAGCTCGCTCCCCGACCTGCCCGGGGTCTACCTGTTCATGGACGGGGGCGGGCGGGTCGTCTACGTGGGCAAGTCGCGCTCGATCCGCAAGCGGGTCGCGAGCCACTTCTCGAGCAGGACGACGCTCGGGAGCCTCGCCGACGAGATCGAGTCGATCGACTTCCTCGTCACCGAGACGGAAGCCGAGGCGCTGCTCGCCGAGCAGCAGTTCATCAAGCGCCACCGGCCGATCCTCAACGTCAAGCTGCGCGACGACAAGTCCTACCCCTACATCGGGATCAGCCTCGACGAGGAGTTCCCGCGCGTCTACTTCACCCGCGAGCGGCACCGTCCCGACCGCGCCTACTTCGGCCCCTACGCGAGCGCCCGGCGCGTGCGCGAGACGCTGGAGCTGCTCGGCAAGCTGTTCCAGTACCGGACCTGCGAGGGCCCCGAGCCCGGCCGCCGCTCCGGCGTTCCCTGCCTCGACTACTACATCAAGCGCTGCGGGGCGCCCTGCGTGGGCTACGTGGACGCGGAGGAGTACGGGCGCAACATCGACGCGATCCGCCGCTTCCTCTCCGGCCGCTACCGCGACGTGGAGCGCGATCTGGAGGGGAAGATGGAGGCCGCCGCGGCCGCGCAGGAGTTCGAGCGCGCGGCCCTCTACCGCGACCGGCTCGCGGCGGTGCAGGCGCTGATGGAGCGGCAGCGGGTCGCCGGCGAGTCGGCCGGGACCCTCGATCTGATCGGGGTCGCCGTCGACGGGGCGGAGGCGAACGCGCAGGTCTTCCAGGTCCGCGACGGGGTGCTCGCCGAGCGCCAGGGCTTCTACCTCGACAACCGCGGCGAGGACGAGCTGGGCGAGGTCGCCGAGCAGTTCGTCGCCCAGTACTACGAGGCCTCGCCGGTGGTGCCGCCGCTGGTCGTCGTCGGCCCCGAGCTCGCCCCGCGCACGGAGCTGCTGGGCGACGCGCTGGCCAAGCGGCGCGGGGCGGCGGTCGAGGTCCGGGCGGCCGAGCGGGGCGACAAGCGCCGCCTGCGCGAGCTCGCCGAGCGCAACGCGCGCCTGGCGCTCGATCAGGACCGCCTGCGCCGCGAGCGCCGCCGCCGCGAGCGGACCGAGGCGCTCGACGAGCTCGCCCGGGCGCTCGGCATGGACGGCGTGCCGCTGCGGATCGAGGGCTACGACATCTCCAACCTCGGCCCCGAGCACACGGTCGCCTCGATGGTCGTCTTCGAGGGCGGGGCGCCGAAGAAGTCCGACTACCGGCGCTTCGGGGTGCGCGGGATCGGGGACACCTCCGACGACTTCGGCTCCCTCGAGGAGGTCCTCGGCCGCCGCCTCGAGCGCTTCCTCGCCGAGAGCGAGCGCTCCCCGCACGACGCGGAGCTTGACCGGAGCTTCGCCAGCCTCCCGGGCCTGATCATGATCGACGGCGGCAAGGGGCAGCTCGCCGCCGGGGTCCGCGCCCTGGAGCCGCTGATCGAGCGCGGCACCACGGTCATCTCGCTCGCCAAGCGGCTCGAGGAGGTGTTCGTCCCGGGGCG
>CAZARJ010000111.1:0-6161 GCA_964487515.1 uncultured Conexibacteraceae bacterium
CCGGCGGCCGCGACTCGCGCCTCGCCGCCGCCGCCGCGATCGCCGCCGGCGCCGACGTGGTGCTGCTCGCCGCCGACCTGGTCGCGGGCGAGGCCGACGTCGCGCGCGAGCTGCTGAAGCGCCTGCCGGACCCGCCGCCCCACGACGTCCGCTGGGGCGGCGAGCGGCGCAAGAGCCACGCCCGCCCGCCGCTGGAGCGGGCCGCCAACGTGCACCTGGTTCACGACGGGATGCGGCACGCGGCGAAGCTGCGGGGCAAGAACGACCTGCCCCAGCCGCTGCCCCATGGCACGACGGTCAGCGGCCACGGCGGGGAGATCGCGCACGGCTTCTACCTGAGCGGGGCGCGCGCCATGCGCCGGATCGCGGAGGGCGGCGCCGAGGCGGCGCTGAAGCGCCTGCGGGAGACGGCCCGCCGCAGCCACGCCGGGGCACGGCCGGCCGCCTACGAGGCGGCGGACGAGCACTACCGCGGAGTCATCGAGGAGGGCCTGGGCCTCGGCCTCCCGGCGCCGCGGCTGCTCGACTGGTTCTACCTCACCGAGCGCTTTGCCCACCGCTCCGGCCTGGCCGCCGACTCGGCCCGGGTGAACCTCTTCGCCGCCGGCCCGTTCATCCGCGCCTCCTTCGCGCTCTCCCCGCGCGAGATCCTCGAGGCGGCGCTGCACCGGCGCGCGATCGCCCGCCTCGTGCCCGCCTGGCGCGACGTCCCGTTCTTCGCCCCGCCGCGCCGGCGCCGGCTGCGCCTGTCGTGGCGCACCCTGCGCGGGCCGGGGCGCCCGGCCGACCGGCGGGAGCTGATCTGGGAGGGGGCCGACGGCGAGCAGGTCGGCGCGCTGATCGAGGCCGGCGGCGCCTGGAGCGAGCTCTACGACCCCGACCGCGTGCGCGAGCTCTGGGCGCGGGCCCGCGGCGGGGAGGAGAACGCGCATTTTCAGGACGTCTTCGAGGGGATCGTCTACCGGGAGGCGTTCGAGGGCCACCTGGCGCTGCTGGCCGAGCGCGCCCGCGCCGTCCCCGAACCCGCCGAGCTGGCGGAGATCGGGCTCGGCGGCGCGGCCGGCGGGGACCCCGCGGACGCTGCTGCCGCGCCGCGGCAGGGCGGTCCCGGCGGCTGATGTCGCGAGCCCGAGCGCGCGCGCGGCGAGTACGATCCAAGCGGAAATGAGTACGGACGCATCCCCGCCTGCGGCCCGGGGGCCGTCCTTGCGCAGAACCGACTCCGCCGCACCCAAGCCCCGATGAGCGAGAGCGAACGTTCCGGGGTGGAGCCCCAGGCGGCACGCCGCGCTCCTTCCCTCGTCTTCGTCGGGGGGACGGGGCGCAGCGGCACACACGTGGTCGCGAGGCTGCTCGGGCGCCACTCCCAACTGGAGAACATCACCAACGAGGTCCGGTTCCACGTCGACCCGGGCGGCTTTCCCGACCTGCTCGCCGGGCGGACCACCCCGGAGCGCTTCGTGCGCCGGCTGCGCGGCCGCTGGTATCGCGGCCTCGCCCTGCAGCGCGCAAGCTTCCGCGGCCTGCACCGCTACGTGGACCGCTCCGAGCTGGACGCCGCCGCGGAGCGCTTCCTCGCCGCCTACCCGGGCGATCCGGAGGGCGCCTGCCGGGAGCTCTTCCTGAGCCTGCTGTGGCCGATCGCCGAGCGCGCGGGCAAGCCGGGGCTGATCGAGCAGAGCTGCGACACGATCGCCCAGGCCCCCACCCTGCTGCGGCTCTTTCCCGAGGCGCGCTTCGTGCACGTCGTCCGCGATGGGCGCGACGCGGGCGCCTCACGGGTCGCCCAGGCGCGCTGGCTCGCCCGGCCGCGCACCCTCTGGCAGGGCCTGCGCTGGTGGGAGGCACGGATGCGCCGCATCGACCGGGGCCTGAAGCGGATCCCCAAGGACCAGCGGATCACGGTCAGCCTCGACGAGCTGATCGAGCTGCGGCGCCGGTTCGCCTACACGCGGCTGCGGGTCTTCCTGCGGCTCCGCGACGAGCCCGCAATGCGCGGCTTCTTCCGCCGCCAGGTGAGCGGCGGGCACGGGAACGTGGGGCGCTGGCGGCGGCGCATCGGCGGCCGCCGCGAGCAGCGCTTCGACGCCGCCTACCGCGAGATCCTCGAGGCGTTCGCGGCGGAGCGCGTCAACGGCCACCGGATCCTGAAGCGGGTCTACGAGGCGCGTGCCGGGCAGGGGCGGGAGATCGAGGCCCCGGCGGCCCGATGAGCGACAGCGAGGGCAGCGCCCGCTCCCGGCGGGGCCGGGGCGGCAAGCGGAGGCGGCAGGGCGGCGGGGGCGGCGGCAATGCCGGAAAGGGCAGCGGTCAGCAGGAAAACGCCGGGGACGGGACCGCCCGGAAGGGCATCGGGCGCGGGGGCAGGCGCCGGGGGAACGCCGGCGGGCGCGGCAGGGGAAAGGGCGGCGCGGGCAGGGGCAACGCGGGCAAGGGCGGGGCGGGTACGGGCAACGCGCGCAAGGGCGGCGCTAATAAGGGCAACGCGGGCAAAGGCGGCGGCGCCGGCGAGGGGACGATCGCGCGCGGCAGCGGCGCGGCGCTGGGGGAGAAGGTCCTGCGCCTCTCCTCGATCCACACGGTCGGCCTGTTCATCAACCACGCGCTGACCCTGATCGGCGCGATCGTCGTCGCGATCTTCCTCGGCCCGGCCGACTTCGGCACCTACGGGCTGCTGCTCTTCGCCGCCTCGATGCTCAGCTTCCTCTTCAACCTGGGCTCCAAGCAGGGCACGCTGAAGCGCGTCTTCGGCGGCGGCGACGACGATGACGAGGACGACGACGAGGAGGAGGAAGAGGAGGAGCTCGCCGAGTCGCGGCAACGCGCCCTGGGCACCGGCCTGATCCTGACCGTGCTCGTCTCGATCGCAGGGACGCTGCTCTTCTTCCTCTTCTCCGACGCGATCGCGGGCTTCCTGCTCAAGGGCAGCAGCGACCGCGACCTGATCCTCTGGGCGGGTCTGGCCGGGGGGTTCGGGGCGGTCCTGCGGCTGGGCTCGATCGCCCTCTGGATGGAGCACCGGCCGATCCCGTACGTCGCCATCGAGAGCCTCCGGCCCGCGCTCACCCTCGCGATCGCCGTCCCTCTGCTCGCCGCCGGGGCCGGCGTGACGGCGGCGATCGCCGGCTACGCGATCGGCTCCGCGGTCTCCGCCCTCGCCGCCGTCTTCCTGCTCCGGCGCAGCGTCGAGCTCGCCTTCGAGCCGCGCGAGGCGGTGACGATCATGCGCCGCGGGGCGACCCGGGTCCCGATCGTCTCCTCGATGTGGATCGTCGGCTACATGGACATCTTCCTGCTCTCCCGCTTCGTCAACGCGACTGACCTCGGCGTCTACCACCTGGCCTCGAAAGCGGGCTTCGCCGTCGCCTTCCTGCCCGCCGGCTACCGCAAAGCGCTGCGGCCGCTGCGCAAGACGCCCTCCTTCCACGCCGTCGAGGCCGAGTACGGGCCCGGGACCGCGCGCGGCGTCCAGCTCGGCTACTTCCTGCTCATGCTGGTCGGGGTCCTGCTCGCGATCACGCTCTTCGCCCGCACCCTCTCGCGGATCTCCCCCGAGGGCTACGGCCCCGCCGCGCACCTGATCCCGCTCCTCTCCGCCGGACTCGTCGCCCCGACCGTCTACCGGATGCTGAACAAGACGGCCAAGTTCAAGAACAAGTCGCGGCTCTTCATCGGGGGCGCGGTCGTCGCGGCGGCGCTCTTCATCGGCATCTGCCTGCTGCTGATCCCGGAGCTGGGGATCTGGGCGCCGCCGATCGCGATGCTCTCCGCCTTCGCGGTCCCGAGCGTCGTGATCATGGCCAAGGGACAGCGCGGGCGCACCCCGGCGGAGCTGCCGGCCAAGTCGTTCGCGCTCGCCTCGGGCGTGGCGATCGCGATCGGCCTCGCCTACTACCTGTTCGATCCGCCCGGCGTCTTCCTCGAGGTCCTGCTGCCGGTCCTCGGGCTGATCCTCTGGGCGGTGCTGATGCCGGTCGTCGGCGCGGTCCCCAAGGAGCATCGTCAGCCGATCAAAGAGATGGTCCGGGGGCTGATCGGGCGCGGCGACAGGCGCATCGACGAGCTCGCGGTGATCGAGTCGATGAACGCCCGCGAGCTGCGCGCCGCGCGCATGGCGATCCCGGGCGGCAAGTCGCTGGAGCACGTGGCGGCGAAGCTGGAGCGGGAGGAGGACGAGGTCGCCGAGCTGCTGGTCAGGGCGCTGCGGCGCTTCGCCGCCGCGGCCGGGATGGGCTCCGCCCGCCGCACCGACCGCGACGCCGCGATCGGGCGCTTCCTCTTCGCCCGGGCCACCCCCGCCGACCGCAGCGCGCTCGGCAAGGACCTGATGAAGTCGGGCCAGGTCGACCCCGGGGACCTGCGGGAGCTGGAGGCGATCGCCGCCGAGCTGCGTGCGACGCCGCTCGCCGAGTGGCGTCGCTGAGCGCCGGGCGCTGCGGCTACTCGACCGGGAGCCTGGCCGGCGCGTCGTCGTAGCCGAGCTCGGCCAGCAGCTCGTCGGCGATCTCGGAGAAGGCCTCCAGGTGCTCGGGGGAGAGGCGCTCGCGCCAGCCGCCGACGGGTCCCAGCCGGGCCTCGATCTCGGCGCGCTGGGGCGGGTCGGCCATCGCCGGGTCGAAGTCGAGCTCGATGAAGTCGCAGACCCGGCGCAGGACCGGCTCGGGGTCGGCGACGAGCTCCTCGTATCGGACCTCGAGGTAGTGGTTGAGGAGGCGCTCCTGCTGGCGGCCCGAGCGCACCTTCTTGCGCCAGCGCTGGCTGGTCGCGATCGTGTTGCCGATCTCGATCCGGCCCGGCTTCGCGGCGAGCGTGTCGCGGCCGTCGCGGATCACGTGCACGAAGCGCGCCTCGCTCAGCGCCCGCTGGATCCGCCGCACGCGCTTCAGGTAGGACGGCGTGTCATCGCCCCAGCGGGTCGTGCCGTTGCGGGTGGCGGCGGTGGCGTAGAAGGTCCGCAGGACGGGCGCCGCCTTGGCGTCGTCGAGCGCCTCGATCCGGGCCCGCAGGTCCTCCTCGTCGAGGCCGTGGTCGGAGAGCGGCCCGGCCGCGGCCATCACCCGGATGATCCGCTCGGTGGTCATCGGCTGCGAGCGGATCATCTCCGCCAGCCGCGGGACGAAGCCGGTCTCGCTGAGCATCGTCATCTCGGGGTGGGTGTCGAGCATCGCGCTCAGCAGCTCCGTTCCCGAGCGGGCGGCGCCGATCAGAAACGGCGCCGGGCGGCGCAGCTCGCTCGGCACCTGCCCGCCGCCGGCGCTGCGGGCGAAGGTGGCGGCCCGGCGCAGCGCACGCGGCACCCGCAGGGCGCCGGGCGGATCGTGGACGGGCTCGTCGTCGGCCTCCTCGTCGATCTCGTAGCCGAGCTCGGCGAGCAGGTCGCCGGCGAGCGCCTCGTAGGCCGTGCGCTCGGCCTCGTCCATGCCTTCCCGCCAGGTGCCGATCATGTCCGGGTTCGGCGGCTCGAAGGTCTTGGCGTGGCTGAGCAGCCGCTTCTCGGCCGTCTGCGGCTCGCCCTTCGAGCGGGGCATCGCGCGCGCCTTCTCCCGCAGCCGCTCCTCGGCGTGCTCGTGGTAGCCGAGCATGTCGGGGTGGAAGTCGATCGAGATGAAGTCGCAGATCCGGCGCAGCTCGCGCTCGGTGTGCAGGACGAGATCCTCGAAGCGGACCTCCATGTAGAAGCCGAGGTAGGGCTGCTGGGAGCGGCCCCGCAGCACCCTGCTGCGCCACTTCTCCGCCGCGGCCTCGATCGACTGCGGGCCCCAGTTCTGCTTCAGCACCGACAGCGCGACGTCGCGGCCGTCGCGGATCAGGTGGATGAAGCGCGCCTCGGGAAGGTACTTCTGGATCTCGCGCATGTGCTTGACGTAGCCGGGCGTCTTGTCGCCCCAGCGCCCGCCGGCCTTGCCCTGCTTCTCGGCGTAGAGGTGGAAGAAGGCGCGCACGGCGGCCGGCCCGGTGAGCGGGTCGAGCGTGTCCCAGCGCGCCGCGAGCTCGTCGGCGTCGAGCTGGAAGTCGCCCCAGCGGCGGTGCGTGGTGAGGATCTCGAGCATCCGCGCGGGCGAGGCGCCGTCGCGCTCCCGGGCCCGGACCAGCTCGGGGATGAAGTGGGTCTCGGAGGGGATCGAGATCTCCGGATGGGCGTCCAGCATCAGCCGCAGCAG
>CAZARJ010000112.1:0-6129 GCA_964487515.1 uncultured Conexibacteraceae bacterium
AGCTTCACGTTGCGCCGGAGCATCGCCTTGCCGCCGGCGCTGTTGGTGATCTTCACGGTCACCTTCGCGACGCCCTTGTGTCGATTCTTCAGAAGCCGCGCGGCGCGCTTGCCCTTCACCCGCAGCGTCAGCTTGGCGAGCCTGCCCGCCTCGGCGCGCTTCGCCGCCTTCGTGGTCTTGAAGGCTCGCTTGACGCCCTTGATCTTCACCTTCCCGCGCGCCGCCACCTTGACCGGCTCGGCGGCCCCGGCGCGCAGCTTCACCGCGATCCGCTTGCCGCGCTGACGCTGCAGGCTGCGGGCCTTGACGCGCGGGCGCTTGACCGTGGCGCTTCCCGTCCTGATCCTGGTCGTCCGCACCGCTGCCCGCGAGCCGTTGCAGAGGGCGATCTGGCCCGTGAAGACGCGCTTGCTCGAGCACCCCTCGTCGTCGGTCACGCGCAGCTTCACCTTGTGGCGGCCATCGCCCCGGTACGTGTGGTCGATCTCGGGGTCGGTCGTGGTCCGCTTGTGGCCGTCGCCGAAGTCCCAGCGGTACTTGATGACCTGGCCGTCGGGGTCGGTGGAGGCGGACGCGTCGAAGGTGACGGTCGGGCTCACCTGCCGATTCACACTCTCGGCGCCGAGCGTGGCGTGACGGATCGCCCCGAAGCGCGCCTTCGGCCCCTGGTTCGGCGTGATCGCGAGGGTCTGTCCGGGACCGCTCAGGCCGGCGGGGTCGGTGCCCACGGTTGGGGCGTACGGGGAGCCCGCGACGGACTCGATGCTCTCCGAGCCCACGTAGAAGCCGGCCAGGCTGGAGGCCGGATCGCCTCCCCAGGCGTAGGCGTAGGTGCCGCCGGGCGCCGCTCCGACGCCCGTCGGGGGCCCGTCGATCGGACCCGGCGTGAGCGTCGTGGTCCCGATCGACCCATCGTCGCGGAGCGGGCCCCAGGAGAGGGAGTAGTCCATCCCACTGCCGCTCAGGTCGATGCCCCCGCCGGCCCACATCCCCTTGCCGTCAGGAGCCATCGCGAACGCGCGGAAGGTGGCGTCGATCCCCGCCGGCGGCTCGACTAGGTCGATCAGCCCGATCCCGCTGTCCTTCTGGACCCGGAGGGTCGCCACCGATCCGTCGGCGCCGCCGAGGTAGGCGAACTCGCCGTTCGGCGTGACCTGCGAGGTGACGGCGTCGACGTCCGGGAGCGCGACGGGGCCGGCGGTCCAGTTGAGATCGCCGTCGGCGCCGACCACGTAGGACTCCGCGGCGCCCGAGGAGCCCGCGACGATCAGCGTCTTGCCGTCGGGGGTCACGGCCAGCGTCCCGGGATCGGCGGTCACGGAGACCTTGAAATTCTGATCCAGCGTCAGCGTCCCGTCGGCGGCGATATCGACCGCGGCAACGTCGCCGCGGGCGGGCTGACCCCGGCGTGCCGCCTGGCTCTCAGCCTCGCCCGACGGCGCGAGACAGCGCGGATGCGCGCCCGCGAGGCATCCCGACTCGAGCCCGAGGCCGACGTAGAGATGCTCGCCGTCCGGCGTGATCGCGATCGATTCCACCGTCTGCGTGGTGTGCAGGAAGATCGAGTCGCGGAGCGTGAGGGCGCCGTCGGAATCGACGTCGTACGAGTAGACGTACGGGTCGCCCCCGGTGCGCGCGACCGCGAAGAGGTGCTTTCCGTCCGCGCTCATCGTGATCCCGCGCGGGTTCGCCAGCGGTGCCTCGACGCGCCTCAGCTGCGTGATCGCGCCGTCGAAGCGGTCGTAGCTGAGGTGGATCAGGCTCCGTGATCGGCTTCGGTCACATACAGCGCTCGCGGCAGGGCCGCTGCCGAGACCGGCAGGAGGGCGAACAGCGACGCCACCAGCGCGAGCGCGCCGAGCGCCGACGCCCAACCGCCAGGTCGCTGGATTCCGTTCCGTCGTCCTCTCGCCATCGGGCGTCTCCCATCTCGTTCGCTCAATTTGCACCGCCAGCCCAGGCCCCCGGCGGTGCGCGCAGACTACTCGACGAAGCTGACGTTGCCGGGAGGTTTCTCGGGCAGCTCGGCGCTCGGCTTCACCGACCGCTGCGGCCTGCGAATCGCGTCTCCGGAAACGCCATGCGTCCCCCGGCCGAGCGCGCTGCGGTTGGGAACCGCGGATTGGCAGCCTGCCAATGTTTGTTAGCGTTCTGTGCGATGCCGACGTCTGCCGCTTCCACCGCTGTCTCTGATCCGATCGCCCGCGGCGAGACGGGCGATCGGCGCGACTCCGAGGAGCGCCGCGAGCGGATCCTGGCGACCGCGCGCCGGCTGTTCTCCGAGCATCGCTACAGCGCCGTCTCGACGACCCGGATCGCCGATGAGGCAGGGGTCGCGCGCGGGCTGATCAACCACTACTTCGGGACCAAGCACGATCTCTACGTCGAGGTGGTCCGCGAGATGGTCCGCTTCCGCGCCCAGCCGGTCCCCGAGTACGTGGACGGTGCGACCCCGGAGGATCGGCTCTCGGAGAGCATCGACGCCTGGCTGGAGATGGTCGCCCGCAACCGCGAGGCGTGGCTGGCGGCGATCGGCGCCGAGGGGCTGGGACGCGATCCCGAGATCGAGGCGGTCCTCGACGCCGCCCGCGAGAAGGCGACGGTCCGGATGATCGAGGTCCTCGGCCTGGGACCGGCTGCCGAAGCGCCGCCGGAGCTGCAGGCAGCGCTGCGCGCCTACGGCGGGATGGCGGAGGCCGCGACCCGCGAGTGGCTGGAGCGCGACCGCTGGAGCCGTCCGCAGGTGGCGGCGTTCCTGAAGGCCGCTCTGCCGCGCCTGGTCGGCGAGGCCTACGAGGCGATCCCCGACCGCGAGACGCCCACGACGACTTCGAAGCGATCAACCGACTCCCGAGGAGACACCAAGAGATGAGCAAGAGCAACGGAACCGGCAACCGGACCTTCGTGGTCGGCGTCGGGATGACGAAGTTCGACAAGCCCGGAGCCAAGGAGGGCGACTATCCCGACTGGGCCAGGGAGGCCGGCGAGAAGGCGCTCGCCGACGCGGGGATCGACTACGGCGACGTCGAGCAGGCCTACGCGGGCTACTGCTACGGCGACTCCAGCTACGGGCAGCGGGCGATCTACCAGCTCGGCCTGACCGGGATCCCGGTCGTGAACGTGAACAACAACTGCTCGACCGGCTCCTCGGCGCTGTTCCTCGCGCGGCAGGCGATCAGAGGTGGCCTGGCCGACTGCGCGCTGGCGATCGGCTTCGAGAAGATGGAGCGCGGCTCGCTGGGGATGAAGTACGACGACCGCACCCCGGCGCTCGACAAGCACATCCAGCGCATGTTCGAGGTCCGCGCCCCCGAGGAGTCGCCGTTCGCGCCGCAGATGTTCGGCAACGCGGGCCGCGATCACATGGACAAGTACGGCTCGACCCCCGAGCACTACGCCTGGATCGGCTGGAAGAACCACAAGCACTCGGTGAACAACCCCTACGCGCAGTTCCAGGACGAGTACACGCTCGATCAGATCAAGGA
The DNA here is from genome assembly GCA_964487515.1 of uncultured Conexibacteraceae bacterium. Classification (GTDB taxonomy): domain Bacteria; phylum Actinomycetota; class Thermoleophilia; order Solirubrobacterales; family 70-9; genus RHKX01. Next base: position 3,486 of record CAZARJ010000112.1, read on the forward strand.
AGCGCGGATGATCCACGAGCCGCTGACCAAGCTCCAATGCTCGCCGACCTCCGACGGCTCGGCCTGCGCGATCGTCGCCAGCGAGCGCTACGTGGACGAGCACGACCTCTGGGAGCGGGCGGTCGAGATCGCGGGCCAGTCGATGGTCACCGACCTGAGCTCGACCTTCGACGAGACCGCCGACTGCATCTCGATCGTCGGCTACGACATGTCCGAGAAGGCGGCGCGCGAGGCCTACGAGGAGGCCGGGGTGAGCGCGCAGGACGTCGACGTCTGCGAGCTGCACGACTGCTTCAGCGCCAACGAGCTGATCACCTACGAGGCGCTCGGGTTCGCCGAGCGCGGCCACGGCCACGAGCTGGTCGAGGCGGAGGCGACGACCTACGGCGGCGACGGCCCGGTCGTCAACCCCTCCGGCGGGCTGATCAGCAAGGGACACCCGCTGGGCGCCACCGGCCTCGCGCAGTGCAGCGAGCTGACCTGGCAGCTCCGCGGCGACTCCGACGCGCGCCAGGTCGACGGGGCGGAGGTCGCCCTGCAGCACAACATCGGGCTCGGCGGGGCCGCCGTCGTCACCGTCTACAGGCCCGCCACCGCGTAGGGCGGGACACATCCAGCCAGAGCGCCCGAGGAGGTCGCCAGATGAGCACGATCAACGCCGCCCCCGTCCGCGGCCTCAGCGACGAGCAGGTGGCCTTCCGCGATGCGATCCGCGACTTCGCGGCCCGCGAGTGCGGGACGCCCGAGCAGCGCGAGAAGCTCACGCAGGGCTACGAGGAGCTCCACAGCCCCGAGATCTACGAGAAGCTCGCCGATCTGGGATGGGTCGGGGTCGGGATCAACGAGGCCTACGGAGGCTCCGGCGGCGGCATGGTCGACGCCTGCATCTTCCTCGAGGAGACGATGCGCGGCCTGGTCCCGATCGCCGCCTACGGCGTCAGCCTGATCGTCGCCGGGGCCTACTCCCGCTTCGGCACCGAGGAGCAGAAGCAGGAGATCCTGGGCGGCATCGCGCGCGGCCGGGTAGAGGCGATCGCGATGTCCGAGCCGGAGGCCGGCTCCGACGTCGGCAACCTCTCCTGCCGCGCCGAGCAGCCGGACGGCCCCGGCGGGGACTGGATCCTGAACGGGCAGAAGACCTGGATCACCGCCGCCCACCTCGCCGACCACGTGCTCGTCGTCGCCCGCTCCGACAGCAGCGGCTCCAAGCACGACGGCCTGACCATGATCTCGGTCCCCACCGACGCGGACGGGATCGAGATCAGCAGCATCCGGACCATGGGCGGACGGGAGGTCAACGACGTCTTCCTGACCGACTGCCAGGTGCCGGCCGACCGCGTCCTCGGACAGGTCGGCGGCGGCTGGATGCAGCTCATGGCGGGGCTCAACGTGGAGCGCCTCATCCTGGCCGCGACCGCGCTCGGGATCGCCCAGCGCGCCTTCGACGACGCGCTCGACTACATCAAGGAGCGGCATCAGTTCGGGCGGCCGATCGGCTCCTTCCAGACCCTCCGGCACCGGATCGCCGACCTGGCGACGGAGATCGAGTCCACCAGGCTGCTGATCTACGAGGTGGCCCGCAAGGTCGACGAGGATCCCGGCCGGATGCTGCCCCGCGAGGCCTCGATGGCGAAGCTGAAGGCGACCGAGCTCGCCAAGCGGGCCAGCCTCGAGGGAATGCAGATGATGGGCGGCTACGGCTACGCGTCCGAGCACGACATGGAGCGCCACGTCAGAACCAGCCTGGTGATGTCGATCTACGGCGGCACCAACGAGATCCAGCGCGAGATCATCTCCAAGACCTACGGGCTCTAGTCGCGATACGAGGGGCGCCACGCGGTGGGTCGGATATCGCCAACATGCGGGCGTAGATGCATGCCACCGGGGCGCGGGGCCGCCGGGTTCCGGCGCCGGCCACGCGAGTTGGGACACTGACCGGTGATGGATGGGTCGGCATCGCACTCGCGCCCGCCCGGGTTCCTGCGCTCGCTTCTCATCGAGCTGGGGCGCGTGGCGCGGATCCGGCCGCTGCCACCGCCGGCCCTGGTCTGGCGCGTCGCCCGCTGGTACACGCGCACCGTCCTGCGCGAGTCGGGCCCGCAGCTCGCGCTGATCGGCCTCGTCGGATGCGTCGTGCTCCTGCTGCTCGGCGCCACCGGCGGCACGGTCGGGGCGATCGTGGTCGCGATCCTCGCCCTGCTGGCGCTCTGGGAGGCGCGCAACGCAGCCCTCGCCCACCGCAGCGCGACGCGGATCGAGGCGGCGCTCGAGGACCTCGAGGAGCGCGGCGGCCCGCGCGTGCCGCGCAGCCACCTCGCGGTCCCGCCGCTCATGTTCGTGACCCGGGGCGTGAAGCGCCGCCGCAACGTCCCCTTCGCCGAGGCCGGTGGCGCGACGCTGCGCCTCGACGTCTATCGCCCCGCCCACGACGATCCCGGCTCCGGCCGGCCGCGGCCCGCGGTGGTCCAGGTGCACGGCGGCGGCTGGTTCGCCGGTTCGCGCTTCGAGCAGGGAATCCCGCTGCTCAACCACCTCGCGGCGGTCGGCTGGGTCGGCTTCAACGTCGACTACCGGCTCAGCCCGCAGGCCACCTGGCCCGACCACATCGTCGACGTCAAGCGCGCGATCGCCTGGGTGCGCGAGA
>CAZARJ010000113.1:0-6051 GCA_964487515.1 uncultured Conexibacteraceae bacterium
AGCATCCGCGCCACGCGCCGGAGTAGCTCAGCTGGTAGAGCACCCGATTTGTAATCGGGAGGTCAGGGGTTCGACCCCCCTCTCCGGCCCTGGGAGGATCAGCTCAGGACCTCGCGGGAGTCGAGGTGGGCGGAGACCTTGCGCTTGACGCGCTGCAGGGCATTGTCGACCGTCTTGGTGTCGCAGGCCAGGCGCTCGCCGATCTCCTCGTAGGAGCGGCCGTCCAGGTAGCAGGTGAGGACCTCGCTCTCGAGCTCGGAGAGCACCGAGGTGAGGCAGTCGACGAGGCTGCCCAGCTCTTCGGTCGAGATCACCCGCGTCGCCGGATCCTCGACCCGCGAGCCGGGCAGGATGTCCTCCAGGGTCGATTCGCCCTCGCTCGCCGCCGCCGGCGAGGTCGCGAAGCTGATCGACTGGTTCAGCGGCGCGTGCTTGTTGCGGCTCGCCGTCTTCACCGCGGTGATCATTTGCCGCGTGATGCAGAGCTCGGCGAAGTTGCGGAAGCTCGACTCGCGGTCGGTACGGAAGTCGCGGATCGCCTTGTAGAGGCCGACCAGCCCCTCCTGGATCAGGTCGTCGGACTCGCCGCCGAGCAGGAAGTACGAGGAGGCCTTGAGTCGCACGAAGCTGCGGTAGCGGCGCACGATCCTGTCGTAGGCGACGCTGTCGCCGCGCTTCGCCTGTGCGACGAGGTAGACGTCGTTGAGCTCGCCGGGCGTCTCCCCCGGCCGCGGCGGGCGCGAGGGCGTGGATACCTTCGAAAATTCCTGGGTGACTGCAGTCACGTGCTCTCCTCCAATCGAAAAGCCGTGACGCCTTACCTCCCCAGGCGTCGTCTCATTCAAGAGCGTTGGGATGTTGGCCGGCCGCGGGTCCGAGGCAGTTGCAACCTTGAACCTTTAGTTCAGCCTTACTTGCTGGCGGCACTCTATCCGCCCGGGGCGCCCTGTCAACCCCCAATTTTCGCCTGCTGCAATTTCGCTTGCAGGTTATGCGGGTGCGTCCGGGGGTCGCGCTAGGTGCCGGAGCCGCGCTGCCGCCGCGCGTGCAGGGCGCCGAAGAGCAGCACGGAAGCCGCGGCGGAGACGTTCAGCGAGCCGACCCGGCCGACGGTCGGGATCGAGATCAGGGCGTCGCAGGCTCCGGCCACCCGAGGTCGCAGTCCCTCCCCTTCGCCGCCCAGCACCAGCACAACCCTCCCGTCGAAGTCGAGGGTCTCGTAGGAATCGGCGGCATCCGCGTCGGCGCCGTAGACCCACGCGCCCGCGTCCTTGGCGCTCGCGATCCAGTCGGCGAGGTTGCGCACCCGGGCGATCGCGAGGTGCTCGACCGCGCCCGCCGAGGCCTTGCAGACGGCGGGAGTGACGGCCGCCGCGCGGCGCTCGCAGATCACCACCCCGCTCGCGCCCGCCGCCTCGGCGCTGCGGCAGATCGCGCCCAGGTTGCGCGGGTCCTGCACCTGGTCGAGGGCGACGACGAGGGCGTCGTCGGCGGTGAGCAGCGAGCTTGGATCGGCGTAGGGGTAGGGATCGACCTCGGCCACGACCCCCTGGTGATCCGGAGAGCCGGCGCGGCGCTCGAGCTCCGCCGCAGGGGTCTCGGGCGCGCTCCAGACCCGGTGCACGCGGCGGCGCCCCCGGCGCGCCTCCGCGACCGGGTTGCGGCCGTAGACGATCGCGCGCTCGCCCCGCGCCATCAGCCGGACCGCAGCAGGCGCGCGCCCTCGGCCGTGTCGCGCACCTCCCAGCCCAGCTCGGCGAGCTGATCCCGCAGCTCGTCGGCGCGGGCGAAGTCACGCTCCTCCCGGGCGCGCTCACGCTCGGCGAGCAGCCGCTCCGCCTCGGGGTCCCCACCCTCCCCGGCGTCCCGCGCCGGCTCGGTCAGCCGCTCCAGCCCGAGCAGCCCGAGCATCTCGGCCAGCGCCTCCCGCGCTCCCGGACAGGGCTCGCGACGGGCGTCGGCGAGCAGCGAGAAGAGCTCCGCCAGGGCGCGCGGGGTGTTGAAGTCGTCGGCCAGCGCATCCAGGAAGGCCTCGCGGCGGGCGCTCACCGCCGGGGCCACGTCACCCTCGGGCTCGGCGGGCGCGGCGCGGAAGAACTCGCGGATCCGCTGGTTGCGCGCCGCCGCCTCCTCCAGCGCCCCTTCCCCGAACGCGATCGGCTGCCGGTAGTGCCCCGAGATCAGAAAGCCGATCACGGCCTCGGCGCCGTGCGCCCCGACCGCCTCCCCGAGCCGGAAGACGTTGCCCACCGACTTGGCCATCTTCTCTGCCCCGGCGCCACCGCCGGTGCGCGAGGCCTCGACCATGCCGTTGTGCATCCAGATCCGCGCCAGGGGCCGGCCGCGGGCGGCCTCGGTCTGGGCGAGCTCGTTCTCGTGATGGGGGAAGACGAGGTCGGCGCCGCCGCCGTGGATCGCGAAGTTCAGCCCGAGCAGCTCCTCGGCCATCGCCGAGCACTCGATGTGCCAGCCCGGCCGGCCCTCGCCCCAGGGGCTCGGCCAGGCGGTGTCCTCGCCCTCCTTGCGCCCCTTCCAGAGCGCAAAGTCCAGCGGGTCCTCCTTGAGCTCCGCCGATCCCGCCTCCTCCCCCTGGTCCATCGCATCGGGGTCGCGATTGGAGAGTCGCCCGTAGGCGGGGAAGCTGCGCACCCGGAAGTAGACGTCGCCGCCGGATGGATAGGCGTGGCCGGCGTCGACGAGATCGCCGATCAGCGCCACGATCGCCGCCATCGTCTCGGTCGCGCGCGGCTCGTGGTCGGGCCGCCCGAGGCCGAGCGCGTCGGTGTCGGCGACGTAGCCCGCGATCATCCGCTCCGCGTGCTCGGCGGAGGGCACGCCCACTTCCCGGGCGGCGTCGTAGATCTTGTCGTTGACGTCGGTCAGGTTGATGACCAGCGTCGGCGCGTACCCCTCGTGGGCGAGGAAGCGGCGCAGGAGCATGAAGATCACGTAGGGGCGCGCGTTGCCGATGTGGATCGGCCCGTACGTCGTCGGCCCGCAGGCGTAGATCCCGACCTCCCCGCCGGGCCCGGCCTCCAGCGAGCGGACCTCCCCGCTCAGCGTGTCCCTGATCCGAATCGCCCGCATCGAGGCCGATGCTATTCGCCCACCCGCCTCAGCGCCCGCGCTCACCTCGCCGGTTCCGCGGAACCTCCCCCAAACGGGGTAAGAAGCTCGAGCCCGACCGCCCAGCGGAATTCGCTCAGGTGCGCGCCCGGACTCTGAGCTTCGCGTCGGCGTGGTAGGCGGAATGAGTCAGATGCACGCCGCTCCACCCCCGGACTCCGAACTCGATCCGATACTTCCCATGCGCTCGCCTCCGGGGCCGCACGACCATCCGGAACGTCTTGGGCGAACCGAGCTCACGTCGCATCACCTTGCAGCGCTTCCTGATCCGAATGTCACGTGACCTTCTGGAAACCGACGTGCACAGTCTCACCCCCTTGAGCGGCCCGCACGAGGCAAAGTTCTTCACCCGAACCTTGAAGCGAACCCGTTTACTGGGCCGAGTGACCACTCGCCGCGGCTTCGCCTTCACCCCCAGAACAACCATCTTGATGCACTCGCGTGGGCTAGCGGCGTCATCGCTACTCGGGGTCTCCCCCTCAGCGCCACCCGCGGAGGCTGCAGCCCCCAACAGCAGCGCGGCCATCACCAGCAACGCACAGGCTGACCTCACTCGGTCGAGCCTAACACTCACCAAGGTGGGCGACATCTTGCCCCGCCGAGGGCCAGTCTGTCGCCCACCTGGCGTGGCGGGCGAGGATCGCAGGAGCTGGCAGCGATCTGTGCCCGCCGGGGGCCACTTTTGCTGCCAGCTCACCCTGGCGGCTCCTGGGGCGAGGAGCTGATCCCAGGCGCCGCTTGGGGGCGGCGCCCCCTCACGCCAGCTCGCGCTTGACCACCTTGCCGGTCGGGTTGCGGGGGAGCTGGTCGAGGAAGACGACCTCGCGCGGGACCTTGTAGCGGGCGAGGTTCTCCTTCACGTGGGACTTGACGGCCGCCTCGTCCAGCTCTTCGCCGGCGGTGACGACGACGAAGGCCTTGAGGCGCTGGCCGAACTTCTCGTCCTCGACGCCGATCACGGCGGCCTCGTCGATCGCCGGGTGGTCGGCGAGCACGTCCTCGACCTCGCGCGGGAAGACGTTCTCGCCGCCGGAGACGATCATCTCGTCGTCGCGGCCGTCGATGAACAGGCGGCCGGCCTCGTCGAAGTGGCCGACGTCGCCCGAGGAGAGCAGGCCGTCGATCACGTCCTTTCCGCCGCCGCCCGTGTAGCCGTCGAAGGACATCTCGTTGGCGACGAAGATCCTCCCGGTCTCGCCGCGCGGGACCTCGTTGCCGGCCTCGTCGTAGATCCGCACGACGGTCCCGTGCGGCGGCTGTCCGGCGGTTCCCGGTGCCTCGCGCATGTCGGCGGGCGTCGCGATCGATGCCCAGGCGACCTCGGTCGAGCCGTAGAGGTTGTAGAGGTTGTCGCCGAACAGGTCCATCCAGCGCGTCGCCATCTCGCCGGGCAGCACCGAGCCGCTGGCCGCGGTGACGCGGAGCGAGGAGAGGTCGTATCGCTCGCGTGCCTCGGCGGGCAGCTCGAGGATCCGCTGCAGCATCACCGGCACGGCGACGAGCGCGTCGGCGCGGTTGTCGGCGATCGCGGCCAGCGTGCCCTCCGGGTCGAAGCGCCGGCGCAGGACGTAGGTCGAGCCGAGCGCGAGGCCGAGCGTGAAGTGCAGAAAGCCCCAGGAGTGGAACATCGGGGCCGCGATCACGGTCGTGCCGTCGGCGCGCAGCGGGATCTTCGAGAGCAGCACCGCGAGCGGCGCCAGCGACTGCGGCGAGGCCCGCTGGGCGCCCTTCGGGGTGCCGGTGGTGCCGGAGGTCAAGATCACGAAGCGGCCGGTCGTCTCCGGTGGCTCGAGCGGCTCGTCGGAGCCGGCGGCGATCGCCTCCTCGGTGCTCGGCGCGGAGGGCTCCTCCCCGTCCTCGACCCAGGAGACGAAGCGCGAGATCTCCGGCGCGTCATCCTCGGCGCCGCCGAGCAGGCCCTCGAACTCGCTGTCGTAGACGATCGCCTGCGGCCGCTCGCGCTCGATCACGCCGTGCAGCTGCGGGGCCGCGAAGTCGGTGTTGAGCAGCAGCACCGTGGCGCCGAGCTTCGAGCAGGCGAAGAGCGCGTCGACGAAGCCGCGGTGGTTGCGGCACATGATCGCGACCGCGTCGCCCTGCTTCACGCCCTCGCTGCGCAGCGCCCGCGACAGCGCGTTCGAGCGGCCCTCGATCTCGGCGAAGGTGAGCGGCCCGCGCTCGTCGATCACCCCGACCGAGTCCGGCCGCCGCACGGCCGAGGAGGAGATCCCGGCCGCCGGCGATGCGCCCCAGCGCCGCAGGGCGCCGCCGACGCGCAGCAGCTTGCCCGGGCCCATCGGCCGCACGACCCCGGCTTCGATCAGCACGCGCAGGTTGAAAGGCAGGTCGGTGAGGCTGCCGAACTGGCCGACGTTCACGCGGCCGGCCACGTCCTCGACGCGCCTGGTGATCGTCTCAAGCGTCATGGCGGGAGCATATTGGGGACCGGCCGGCCCGAGTCCCGCACCGGCCGCAGGGGATCGCGACCCGATGCCACCCCCGTCGCCCGCCACGCGGTCCCGACGACCCTCGGAGCGCGGGAAGGGAACGCGCAGCTCAGCCGGAGCCGGTCTCGTAGAGGGCGACGGCGATCGCGGCGATGCCCTCGCCGCGGCCGATCGCTCCCATGCCCTCGTTGGTCGTCGCCTTGACCGAGACCGGCGCGCCGACGGCATCCGCCAGGCGCGCCTCGATCGCCGCCCGGTGCGGGCCGATCCTGGGCCGCTCGCAGATCACCGTGGCGTCGACGTTGACGGGCCGGCCGTCGAGCCCGGCGAGGACCGCGGCGAGCAGCTCGAGCGAGTCGGCGTCGCGCCAGCGCTCGTCGTCGGGCGGGAAGTGAGAGCCGATGTCGCCCGCCCCGGCGGCGCCGAGCAGCGCGTCGGTGATCGCGTGCGCGAGCACGTCGGCGTCGGAGTGGCCGGC
>CAZARJ010000114.1:0-2345 GCA_964487515.1 uncultured Conexibacteraceae bacterium
GTCGGCGGCGCGGCGCATGTAGCGGTCGCGGCTCACCTTGGCGACCACCGAGGCGGCGGCGATCGCGGCGCTGCGGGCGTCCCCGTCGACCACCGCCCGATGCTCGACGGCGCAGCGCGACCCGAGCCGGAAGCCGTCGCTGAGGCAGGCCGCGCCGGGCACGGCGACCCGCCCGAGGCAGTCGGCGAGCGCGTCGAGGTTGGTCACGTGCAGGCCGCGCTCGTCGATCCCGCCCGGGCAGCGGACCGTCACCGCGACCCGGCGCGCGACGGCCAGCACGGCCGGATAGAGCGCCTCTCGCTCCGCCTCCGTCTTGCGCTTCGAGTCGTCGAGGCCGGCCAGCGAGCGGCGCTGCTCGGGACCGAGGCAGCCGTAGTCGAGCAGGACCGCGGCGGCGACCAGCGGCCCGGCCAGCGAGCCCCGCCCGGCCTCGTCGGCGCCGGCTACGAAGCGGCAGCCGAGCTCACGGTCGAAGCGGAACAGCCAGCTCGTGCGGCGCCCGTCAGCCCGGCGCCGGCGGCGCTTCTTCCCGCCGCGCCGGCCGCCGGATCCGTCCCCCTGCGTCTCAGAGGGTGCCGATGCGATCGATCGGCCAGTAGGTGAAGAAGGCCTTGCCGATGATCCAGTCCTTGGGGACCGGTCCCCAGAAGCGGCTGTCGTCGCTCGATCCACGGTTGTCGCCCATCATGAAGTAATGGTCGGGCGGGATCGTGATCTCCTTCGGCAGGTCGCACCCGGTCGCGCCGTTGCAGGGCCGCGTGAAGTCGTCCGGGATCCGCTCCCCGTTGACGATCGCGTGCCCGTCCTCGATCCGGACCGTGTCGCCGGGGGTGGCCACCACCCGCTTGATGAAGTTCGTGTCCGAGCGCTCCGGATTGGGCTCCGGGCATGCCTCGCCCGGGGGCCGGTCGACCCCACAGGACTGCGCCTCGGCTCCCTTCGGCGGGTGGAAGACGACGATGTCGCCGATCTCGGGGTCGGTGAAGTGGTAGCTGACCCGCTGCACCAGCACCCGCTGGCCGATCTGCAGCGTCGGCAGCATCGAGCCGCTGGGGATCTGGTACGGCTTGACGACGAAGGCCTGGATCAGCAGCGCCAGGCCGACCGCGAAGGCGACGATGACGACCAGCTCGACGACCGCGCCGAGTGTCGATTTAGGGCGCGGAACCGCGATCGTGGGGTCCCCGGAAGTGATCCCGACTCAGTCGCCCTGCCCGGACGACCCCTTGCCGTCCCCGGACCCGGCGGCAGCCTCGGCTTCGCCCTCAGCCTCCGGCCCGGTGGCTCCTTCGCCCGAGCCGGAATCCGCGTCCGCCGGCTCCCCGCCGGTGCCGGCGTCCGCCTCGCCGGAGGCATCCGGCCCCCCGGAGGCGTCGGCATCCGTCTCGCCGCCGGCGCCCTCAGGCTCCGCCCCGGCGTCCGCGGCGCCCTCGCCGCCCTCGGCCCCGGAGTCGCCGGCATCCCCCTCGACCTCCACGACCGCGCCCTCCTCGCCGTCCTCGGAAGCGGTGGGCACGGCCTGCGGCGCCTCGCTCTGGGTCGCGCCCTCGGCATCGGTCGCTCCGTCCTCGCTGCTGCCCAGGTCCTCCTCGCCGATGCCCCAGCGCCGCTCGGCGATCCGCGCCGCCTTGCCGACCCGGTCGCGCAGGTAGTAGAGCTTCGCCCGCCGCACGTTGCCGCGGCCGGCGACCTCGAGCTGCTCGATCTTCGGCGAGTGGACGGGGAAGGTCCGCTCCACGCCGACGCCGAACGACTGCTTGCGGACGGTGAACGTCTCCCGGGCGCCGCTCCCCTGGCGCTTGATCACGACGCCCTCGAAGACCTGAGTTCGCGTCCGGCTGCCCTCGATCACCTGGAAGTGGACCCGGACGCGATCGCCGGCGGCGAAGCGCGGCCGGCGCTGAAGCTGCTCGTTCTCGATGCTCTGGATGATCGTGCTCATGCTGTCCTTGGTCCCGGCCCGCGCGGCCGCCTGACGGGTTCTCAACTGGGGCTCCGGGCGCGCACAGTCGCCGGCTCGGGCCTCGCGGGCGCTGAATAGTAGCTAAGCGCCCCGCCCCTCCGCGCGGCCACGCTCGCGGCTGCGGGCGCGGCGCCACTCCCGCACCCGCTCGTGATCGCCCGAGGCGAGCACCTCCGGCACGCCCCAGCCGCGATAGGTGGCGGGGCGCGTGTAGTGCGGGTACTCGGGGTCGCCGTCGAGCGCGTCGGAAAACGACTCCTCATGCGCGCTGTCGGCGTGCCCGAGCGCTCCCGGGAGCTTGCGCAGCACGGCGTCGGCGATCACCATCGCCGCCAGCTCGCCTCCCGCGATGACGTAGCGCCCGATCGAGATCGTGTCCGTG
>CAZARJ010000114.1:2445-6022 GCA_964487515.1 uncultured Conexibacteraceae bacterium
CTAGTCGAGGATGTCGACGATCACGCGGCGGTCGTCGCGGGCGCCGGCGGCGCGGGCGACGGTGCGGATCGCGTTCGCGATCCGGCCCCCGCGGCCGATCACGCGGCCGAGGTCCTCGTCGGCGACGGTCACCTCGAGCACCAGGTCGCCGTCCTCATCGAGCTCCGTGACCTCGACGCTGTCCGGTTCCTCGACGAGCGCCCGGACCAGGAACTCGACCAGCTCGCGCATCGGGCCCTAGCGCGCGCCGGCGGAGGCGTCGTCGCTCTCGATGCGCAGCAGCCGGGCGACGGTCCGGGACGGCTGGGCCCCGCGCTCGATCCAGTGCTCGGCCCGCTCCCGGTCGATCACGATCTGCGAGGGATCGGTCTGCGGGTTGTAGCTGCCGATCGTCTCGATCGTGCGGCCGTCGCGCGGCGAGCGCTTGTCGGCGACGACGATGCGCCAGATCGGGTTCTGGGAGGAGCCCGCTCGTCTGAGTCTGATTCTCACTGCCATCGGGGGCGGAGCAGGTTACAGACCGGCAGCCCGGATCGTCATCTCCGCCGCCCTCCCATGCCGCCGCGGAGCAGCTCCTCGGGGTTCGGCATCTTCCCCGACGCGACCCGCTTCATCAGCTTCCGCATCTGGTCGAACTGCCTCGTGAGCTGCTTGACGGCCTGCACGTTGGTGCCCGACCCGGCTGCGATCCGGCGCCGCCGCGAGCCCCGGATGATGTCCGGATCGGCGCGCTCGGCGGGGGTCATGGAGAGGATGATCGCCTCGAGCCGGTCGAGCTCGCGATCGTCGACCTTGGCGCCGCGCAGCTCCTTCATCGCCTTGCCCATCCCGGGCATCATCCCCAGCACGCTGCTCAGCGGGCCCATGCGGCGGATCTGCTTGAGCTGCTTGAGGAAGTCGTCGAGCGTGAACCGGTCCTGGCGCATCTTGCGCTCCAGCTCCTCGGCCTCGCTGCTGTCGATCTCCCGCTCCGCCTTCTCGATCAGCGAGAGCACGTCCCCCATGCCGAGGATGCGCTGCGCCATGCGGTCGGGATGGAAGCGCTCGAGCTGGTCCAGCTTCTCGCCGGTCGAGGCGTAGAGGATCGGCTTGCCGGTCACCGCATTGACGCTCAGCGCCGCACCACCGCGCGCGTCGCCGTCCAGCTTGCTCATCACGACGCCGTCGAACTCGGTCGCCTCGGCGAACTGCTCGGCGACGTTGACGGCGTCCTGGCCGGTCATCGCGTCGACGACGAGCAGCACGTTGTGGGGCTTGATCGCGCGCTTGATCCGCACCAGCTCGTCCATCAGGTCCTGGTCGACGTGCAGGCGGCCCGCGGTGTCGACGAGCAGCACGTCCATCCCCTCCGCCCGCGCCCGCTGCAGCGCCCACTCGGCGATCTCCACCGGGTCCGGGTCGACGCCGCGCTCGTAGGCCGTCACCTCGGCCTGGGAGGCCAGCCGGACGAGCTGCTCGACGGCGGCCGGCCGCTGCGTGTCGCAGGCGGCCACCGCGACCCGCTTGCCCTCCTCGCGCAGGTGGCGGGCGAGCTTCGCGGTCGCCGTCGTCTTGCCGGAGCCCTGCAGGCCGGCGATCAGGATCACGGTCGGCCCCCGGCCCGCGAAGGCGATCTCGCGCCCGCTGCCGCCCATCAGCTCGGCGAGCTGCTCGTTGACCACCTTGACGACCATCTGGCCCGGGTCCAGGCTCTCCAGCACCCCCGCCCCGATCGCCTTCTCCCGGACCCCGGCGACGAAGCTCTTGGTGACCTTGAAGTTGACGTCCGCCTCGAGCAGGGCGAGGCGGATCTCGCGCATCGCCTTGTCGACGTCCTCCTCGCTGAGCTTGCCGCGCGAGCGCAGCTCGGAGAGCGTCCCCTGGAGCCGTTCGGAGAGCTGGTCGAACATGGCCCGGGAGCTTACGGGCAACCGCCCCCGGCGCATCCCGACGAGACCGCGGGGCCGCGGGCCGGGGGCGCAGGAGCCGACGCGGCCCCCCGGCCGCGAGGCGCGGGCGACGAGGGTCCTGCGGCGTCGGGGGCCGTCAGGTCCCGAGGAGGGCGCGGCTGAACTCTTCGGCGTCGAAGGGGCGCAGATCCTCGATCCCCTCGCCGACGCCGATCAGCTTCACCGGGATCCCGAGCTCGGAGGCGATCGCGAGCGCGATCCCGCCCTTCGCGGTGCCGTCGAGCTTGGTCAGCGCCACGCCGCTCACCGCGACCGCCTCGCTGAACACGCGCGCCTGCCGGAGCCCGTTCTGGCCCGTGGTCGAGTCGACGACGATCAGCGTCTCGTCCGGGCCGCGGCCGAGCCGCTTCTCGACCACCCGCCGCACCTTCTGCAGCTCCCCCATCAGATCGTCGCGCGTGTGCAGGCGCCCGGCGGTGTCGATCAGGACGACGTCCGCGGCGCGCGCCTCGGCGGCGGAGATCGAGTCGAAGGCGACCGCCGCGGCGTCGCCGCCGGTCTCGGCGCGGACGATGTCGCTGCCGGCCCGCTCGGCCCAGGTCGCGAGCTGCTCCACCGCCGCCGCCCGGTAGGTGTCGGCGGCGGCGACGATCACCGAGAGGCCGGCCCGCTCCCGTAGGTGCCAGGCGAGCTTGCCGACCGTCGTCGTCTTGCCGGTCCCGTTGACCCCGACGACCATGATCACGGCCGGGCGGCGTCGCAGGTCGATCTTCGGCCGCTCGGAGGAGGCGATCCCGGCGAGCAGCTCGGTGAGCCGCTCGCGCGCCGCCTCGCCGCCCTCGACCCGCCCCGCCTCGACCTCGCCCTCGAGCCGCCCGACCACGTCGGCGGTGGTGCGCGCGCCGACGTCGGCCATGATCAGCGCCTCCTCCAGGCGCTCCCAGCTCTCCGCGTCGAGGTTCTCGAACAGCCCCGCGCCGAGCTCGGCCCCGAGCGCCCGGCGGCTGGTCGAGAGGCTCTCGCGCAGGCGCTTGAACAGCCCCTTGCGCGCCGGCTCCTCGCGCTCCGGCTCGGGCGCCGGGGCCGCGTCCTCGCCCAGCTCGAGCAGGTCTTCCCAGGTCGTCGCCATCGGCGGGAGCCTACGCGGCGCGCGCCGGCCGCTCGTCCGAGCCCCGCTCCGCGAGCCGCTCGGGGGCGGGGAGCCGGCGCGAGACGACCTTGGTCGCCCCGTCCTGCATGCTCACCCCGTAGAGCACGTCGGCGGCGTCCATGGTCCGCTTCTGGTGCGTGACGATCACGAACTGGGCCCGGTCGGAGAAGCGCCGCACGAGCTGCAGGAAGCGGTCGATGTTGGCGTCGTCGAGCGCCGCCTCCACCTCGTCGAGGATGTAGAAGGGCGAGGGGCGGGCGAGGAAGACGCTGAACACGAAGGCGAGCGCGACCAGCGACTTCTCGCCCCCCGAGAGCAGCGACAGGCGCCGCGCGCTCTTGCCCGCCGGGGTCACCTCGATCTCCACCCCGGGCATCTCCTCGGGCTCCTCGGCGATCGCGTCGCTGTCCTCCCCCGCCGCCGCGTCCCCGGCGTCACCTTCCGGGCCCCCGCCCGCGGACCCCGCGGCGTCGCGGAAGGCGGCCGCCGCGCCCTGCCCCGCCGGCTCGGGCCCGGGCTCGGCGGACCCGCCCAGGAC
>CAZARJ010000115.1:0-6022 GCA_964487515.1 uncultured Conexibacteraceae bacterium
AGGCGCTCGCCGGTGCCTCGGGCCCGCTGCGCGAGGAGCTGGCCCGGGCAGTCGCCACGGTCGAGTCCGGGGCCTCGCTGCAGGCGGCGCTGGAGCTTCTGGGCCGGCGCGGGCGCGGCGAGGCCCTGGCCGCGGTGGCGGCCGTGCTCGAGCGCTCCCGCCGTCACGGCTCGCCGCTCTCCGACGCCCTGCACGAGCAGGCCGAGGCGCTGCGCGGCGAGGGACGCCGCCGGATCGGCGAGCGCGCCGCCCGCGCCGCCCCGAAGATGCAGCTCGTCGTCGCCCTCCTCCTCGTCCCCTCGGTCCTCCTCGCCCTCGCCGCGGCGATCATCGCCAACTCCGGCTCCCTGCTCCCGGGCTTTTAGGCGCTCCCGGCCCAGGGAGCTGTCCTCCGCCCTGAGGCGGCGCCCGGGGACGCCGGATCGAGAGTGCTCCGCACGGATAGGGACTCCACGAGGTAGCCGCCCGCTTTGCAACGAGGGGAGGAACGGGAACCCTGGCCGGCGATCTCCCGTCGGCGCGGCCGATCGGGATTCGGGCAGGAATCCGGAGAGGCCTCGGCTACTGGGGACATCCACGTCGGAATACCGACGCAGATCGCCCCAGTGGCCGCCGCGTCGTCGCTTTGCTCCCTTCACCCGGCGCCGAAGCGCTGCTGTGTCTCGTCGGGGCCGGGGAGCTTCGGCGGCGGCTCGCGGTAGGTGGGAGGGGTCGCGGAGAGTCCGATCGGGTTCGCGGTGAGGGCGACCTCGGAGCCGCCGGCGCCCGGCATCCGGATCAGCGGGGCGAGGCCGATGCGCTCGGCCAGGGCGAAGGCGGCGCGCAGATCGTTGACGACGCCGGCCGGCACCCGCGCGGCGGTCAGCTCCGCGACCCACTCGGCCGCGGGGCGGGCGGCGAGCGCGCCCTCCAGCTCGGCCCGCAGGGCAGCGCGGTTTGCGACCCGCTCGGGGTTGCGGGAGAAGCGCGGGTCCTGGGCGAGCGCCGGCAGCCCCAACACCTCGCACAGCGCCTCGAACTGCCGGTCGGTGCCGACCGCCAGCACCAGCTCGCCGTCGCCGGTGGCGTAAGACTCGTACGGCGCGATGCTCGGGTGCGCGTTGCCCATCCGCTCGGGCACGACCCCGGCGACCGTCTGCGCGGCGCCCTGGTTGACGAGCGCCGCGAGCAGGCTCGAGAGCAGGTTGACCTCGACGAGCTGCCCGGCGCCGCTGCGCTCGCGGTGGCGCAGGGCGGCGAGGATGCCGACGCTCGCGAACAGCCCGGCGATCACGTCGACGAGCGCCACCCCGACCTTCTGCGGCTCGCCCCCGGGCTCGCCGGTGACGCTCATCAGGCCGCCGAGCGCCTGCACCAGGAGGTCGAAGCCGGGCAGCTCGGCGCCCTCGCCGGAGCCGAAGGCGGTGATCGAGCAGTAGATGAGCAGCGGGTCGGCCGCCCGCAGCTCCGCCGCCCCGAGCCCGAAGCCGTCCATCACCCCGGGGCGGAAGTTCTCCACCACCACGTCAGCCTGGGCGGCCAGCTCGCGGGCCCGGGCCCGGCCCTCCCCGGAGCCCAGGTCGATCGCGACGCTGCGCTTGTTCCGGTTCACCGACAGGAAGTAGGTCGCCTCTCCGTCGGGGGCGTGGGGCGGGCCCCAGGAGCGGGTCACGTCGCCCTCGCCGGGCCGCTCGACCTTCAGCACCTCGGCCCCGAGATCGCCGAGCACCATCGTCGCGAAAGGCCCGGCGAGCACGCGCGAGAAGTCGAGGATGCGGATCCCCTCGAGGGCGCCCGGAGTCGCGCCGGCGTCCGCCATCAGGGGCCGGGCCGGGTGCGCTTGGCTGGCACCGCCATAGGGAGCCTGATTCTATTTGGGGTATGGCCGGAGGCGAGACGGATCCGAAGGACCCGCGCCTCGACGTCCGCGATCTGCTCGGGATCGACCCCCAGCTCAGCGACGAGCAGCGGCTGATCCGCGACACGACCCGCGCCTTCGTCGCCGACCGGGTGCTGCCCGAGATCGGCGAGTGGTTCGAGGAGGGTCGCCTGCCGCTCGAGCTGGTCCCGGAGCTGGGCCGCCTCGGGGTGCTCGGGATGCACCTCGACGGCTACGGCTGCGCGGGCGCCGACGCGACCTCCTACGGACTCGTCTGCATGGAGCTCGAGGCTGGCGACACCGGCCTGCGCAGCCTCGTCTCCGTCCAGGGCTCGCTGGCGATGTACGCGATTCACCGCTGGGGGTCGGAGGAGCAGAAGCGCGAGTGGCTGCCGCGCATGGCGGCCGGGGAGGCGATCGGCTGCTTCGGGCTCACCGAGCCCGACTCCGGGTCCGACCCGGGCGCGATGCGGACCCGGGCGCGCCGCGTCGGCTCCGACTGGATCCTGCACGGGCAGAAGATGTGGATCACGAACGGCTCCGCCGCCGACGTGGCCGTCGTCTGGGCGCGCACCGACGAGGGGATCCGCGGCTTCCTCGTTCCCCGCGAGACGGCCGGCTTCACGACCCAGGACATCCACCGCAAGCTCTCCCTGCGCGCCTCGATCACCTCCGAGCTGCTGCTCGACGACGTGCGCCTGCCGGGCGACGCCGTCCTCCCCGAGGTCAGCTCCCTGCGCGGGCCGCTCTCCTGCCTGAACGAGGCCCGCTACGGGATCGTCTGGGGCGCGGCGGGCGCGGCGCGCGCCTGCCTCGAGGCGGCGGTCGGCTACGCCCGCGAGCGGCGCCAGTTCGGCCGCCCGATCGGCTCCTTCCAGATCCAGCAGGCGAAGCTCGCGGGCATGGCCTCCGACGTCGCCCGCGCGACCCTGCTCGCCCAGCGCCTCGGGCAGCTCAAGGACGCGGGCGCGCTGCGCCCCGAGCAGGTCAGCCTCGGCAAGCTCGCCAACGTGGACGCCGCCCTGCGCGTGGCGCGCTCCGCCCGGCAGGTGCTGGGCGCCAACGGCGTCACGCTCGAGTACCCGGTGATCCGCCACATGACGAACCTGGAGTCGGTGGTCACCTACGAGGGCACCGCCGACGTCCACGCGCTCGTCGTCGGCGGCGCCCTGACCGGCCTCGACGCCTTCCGCTGAGCGCCCCGGAGAAGACCGGCGACCGCGTCAGCTCGGCTCGGGCTCGGGGACCTTCGACTCGATCTGGTCGGCGATGCGGGCGGCGGAGGCGCAGAGCTCGTCCAGCTTGCCCGCCGTGCGCAGGTGGCCATCGGCGCTGACGCAGAGGGCCCCGGCGCTGAGCTCGAAGGCGAGCGAGCGCGGAGTTATGCGGGCGAGCTGGACGATGAAGGTGGGGGAGAAGAGGCGGCGGAGCCAGACCGGGTCCTCGCCGGCGTCGTGGAAGATCTCGAAGCGGCGGTCGAGGAGGTCGCTCTCCAGGCGCAGGCGCTGGGAGCGGCGCATCGCGTTCTCGAGCCCGTCGCTGAAGCGCGGTCCCCGGCGCCGCTCGCAGAGCAGCTCGGAGATCGCCGCCGCCGACTCCGGCAGATCGAAGAGGACGACCGTGTAGCGCCGGCGATCCACCTGGTTCTTGTCATCGCCGCGTCTGATCTCGTAGGTGTAGAGGGCGAGGATGCCGCGGCGCCCGCCGACCAGCTCGCCCTCCATGAACTGCTCGAGGTAGCGCTTGTCGCCCTTGCGCAGCAGCGGGGTGAGGGGCGGGACCGATCCCCGGCCGGCGACGCGCCCGAGTCCCCGGCGGGCGGCGTAGGCGGCGAAGAAGTCCTCGGAGGCGAGCTTGCTCGCCAGATGCCAGACCAGGGCCAGCGCCAATGCGAGCGTCCCCGCCAGGGCGATCAGGCCGAGGCCCGGTCCCCCCGCCAGGGTGCCGGCGACGAAGGCGGCGATCAGCAGCACCGATCCGAGGCTGAGGACGAGCGGCGCCCCGAGGAGTCGCTTCATGTGCGAGGCGCGGTTCTCCTCGGCGTCGAGCGGCGTCACGTTCCGGCCAGCCTAGACGTCGTTCCGGCTGGCCGGGCTGGCCACTGGGGTGATCGAAGTCGGTATTTCGTCGTGAACGTACCCAGTGGGCGGGCGATACGCCCGGCCGGCGGCTACTGGGCCTACTTGCGTCGGTATTCCGACGCGAACATCCCCGGTGGGCGAAAGGGCACCTCGCGGGATTTCTGACCGGATCTTGATCGGCTCGCCGCCCGGGAGCGGGAGGTAGGGATCAGCCACTGCGCTTTCCTGCGGCTGCAACGCGAGTTGCACTGGGGCGCCGTGACCGGGGCTCGGGCGCCGCGTTCGGAGGGGACGGATGGCGCTCTGCGATGGGGATTGCGGGCTGTCCCGCGCCCTCCTAACACGCCGCCACGACGGACTCACGAGCGGCGCCGGCGCTGCCGAGGTACGGCCCAGGTGCAGAGTTGTGTTGCGAAGTGGGGGATTGTGGGTTAGGGTGGCGCAGCAGTTGCACACAGGGCCGGGGAGGCGAGGTTCCTCCCACCTCACCTCTCCGGCCCGAATTCTTCCCTCCGCCCTGCACCCCCGAAGCAAGACCTCCCACCGCCACATCTCTTCGCCCCCTCGGATGAATGACCTTTCGCGGCCTGCACGAGCACTCCCTCGACGCCAAGGACCGGATCACGGTCCCGGCGCGATACCGGAGCGCCCTCGGGGACGGGGTGGTGCTGATCAAGGGCATCGAGCGCTGCGTCGAGGTCTGGCCGGAGAGTGCCGCCGAGGAGATGGAGCAGCGCACGCTCGCGTCCCTGAACCCGATGAGCCGGGACGCGCGCCGCATCCAGCGCCGCTTCTTCGCCCACTCGGAGTCCTCCGAGCTCGACTCGGCGGGGCGCGTGCGGCTGAGCGCCCAGCTGATCGAGCATGCGGGCCTCGAGGGGCGCTGCGTGATCATCGGCAGCGGCAGCCGGCTCGAGATCTGGAGCCCGGACGAGTGGTTCGCCGAGGACGACGAGAACGAGAAGCAGGCTCCGGCGCTGGCCGAGAGCCTCGCCGAGTCGCAGGCGGCGGCGATGCCGGGGGGCGAGCGGTGAGATGGTGATGCTGTCCTACATGCCGACCGAGCACGTCCCAGTCCTCGCCGCGGAGATGATCCGCGACGCCGGCCCCCAGCCCGGGGAGACCGTGATCGACTGCACCTTCGGGGGCGGCGGGCACGCGCGGCTGATCGCCGAGCGGCTCGGGGAGTCCGGGACGCTGATCTGCATCGACCGTGACCCGGCCGCCCGGGAGCGCTACGAGCAGCTCGCCCACGAGGCCCCCTGCGAGACCCGCTTTCTGCGGACCGACTTCGTCACCGCCCTCGAGGAGCTCGCCCAGGAGGGCGTCGAGGCCGATCTCGTGCTCTTCGACCTCGGCGTCTCCTCGCAGCAGATCGACGCCCGCGAGCGCGGCTTCTCCTACTCCTTCGACGCACCCCTCGACATGCGCATGGACCCCGACCAGGAGCTGACCGCCGCGACGATCGTCAACGAGTGGCCGGAGAGCCGCATCGCCGGGATCCTGCGCGAGCACGGTGAGGAGCGTCACGCGCGCTCGGTCGCGCGCCGGATCGTCGCCGCCCAGCCGCTGGAGACGACGGCGGAGCTGGTCGACGCGATCCGCGCCGGCCTGCCGCCGAAGGCCCGCTTCGGCCGCGGCAACCCGGCCAAGCGCACCTTTCAGGCGCTGCGGATCGCCGTCAACGGCGAGCTCGAGGCGCTCGACGCCGCCCTCCCGCAGGCCTGGGAGCTGCTGCGGCCCGGCGGCCGCCTGGCCGCGATCTCCTTCCACTCGCTCGAGGACCGGCGCGTGAAGCGCTTTCTGGCCGAGCGCGCCCGGGGCTGCACGTGCCCGCCCGAGCTGCCCGTCTGCGTCTGCGGCCTCGAGCCGGAGGCGGAGCTGATCACGCGCCGCGCGGTCGCCCCGAGCGCGGGGGAGATCGCCGACAACCCGCGCTCCGCTTCCGCCCACCTGCGCGTGGCCCGCAAGCTCGACCGGGGGGATCGCTGATGGGCGAGCCGGCCCTCAGCGCGCCGCCGCGCGTCACGCGCCGCCCGCGCCCCACCCGCGCGCCCCGCGCCAAGGCCGGGACCTCGCGGCG
>CAZARJ010000116.1:0-5992 GCA_964487515.1 uncultured Conexibacteraceae bacterium
CCCGGCGAGTCCGGGTGCGCGGTCTGCTTCAATCAGCGGACCAGAGAAAGGAGGTGGTCCTAAGTTGAGTGAGATGTTCTTTGGGACTCTGGAGGTGACGGGCCGCTAGGCGGTCTTGCGGGCCGCCCGGCGAATACCACCCGGGCACCGGCGGAGGCGAGAGACCGGGAGCTGTCCCGCCCGGTCGTCAATCGAGCCACCGTCACGTATCCGCACCTGGCGAGAGGCCGCCCGCGCGAGTGGGCGGCCTCTCCAGCTTTCGGGGGCGATGTGCCGCCCGCCGTCCTCCGGGCCCGGCCTCCACCCGGGGAGGCAGCAGCCGGCGGACCGGCGCGGCGCCGCTGCTACTTTCGGCGCCGGTCCGGGTTCGGGCCATACCGGAGCAATGGCCAGCCGATCGACCACACCCGCGGGCGCCGCCGCGCCCTCCCCGCCGCGGGCGGGCCGCGCCTTCGCACGCCCGCTCGTCGTCGCGCTCGCGCTCGCGGCCCTGATCGCGATCGCCGCCCCCGAGGGCGCGCCGGCGGCCAAAGACCGCGTCGTCGTCAGGGACGCGACGCGCGAGACCAGCCTGCTCAGCCGGGTCCCCTCGCTCGACATCATCCGCACGGCCGCGGTCCGGCGCGGGGGGACGATGGTCCACAAGGTCAGGATGCGCCGCAGGGTCCGCCCGCGGCGCGGCTCCGAGCGCCCCAGCCTCTTTCTCAACACGCGCGGCGGGCGCCGCAGCGCCGCCGAGCTGCTCGTCTTCGGCAAGCGGATCTACGAGCTCCCCAGGCGCGGTAAGCCGAAGCCGATCGCCGACGCGCGCCTGCGCTCGAAGGGCCGCAACTGGACGATCCGCTTCGCCCGCGCGGACCTGCCGGCGAACCGGCGCTACGGCTGGGTCGTGATGACCCAGCGGCGGAACGGCAAGACGGCCGACCTGGCCCCGCCGCGCCGCTACGCGCGCGCCCCGCGCTGAGCCGCCACCGCGGCGCTCAGCGCGCGAACGCGAGGTAGGGCTCCCAGGAGGCCGGCGGCCGGGGGGCGGCGACGCGGATGAAGACGTCCGCGTCGGGCGCGCGCGGCTTCGTCCGCGGATGCATGTGGATCTCGCGCGGCAGCCGGTCGCCCTTGCGACGGTTGCACGGCGCGCAGGAGGCGACGATGTTCTCCCACACGGACTCGCCGCCGCGGCTGCGCGGGATCACGTGGTCGACGGTGAGCGTGGCGCGCTCGCTGCCGCAGTACTGGCACGTCCAGCCGTCGCGGGCGAGGATCGCCTTGCGGGTGATCCGGCGCCTCCGCGCCCGGCGCGGGATGCGGACGTAGTTGAGCAGCCGGATCACCACCGGGCGATCGATGCTGAGCCGCTCCGAGCGCAGGGAGCGCTCCGAGCGCTCGAGCAGCTCGGCCTTCGCCTTCAGCAGCAGCACGGTCGCGCGCCGCACCGTGCAGACGTGAATCGGCTCGAAGCTCGCGTTCAGGACCAGCACCCGCCCCCCGCGCGCGGCATCGACGGCCGGATGGTGGCCGTTGGCGCCACCGAGCCAGGCGCCCTTGCCGTTCGGGGCTGCTCCGGAGCCGACCAGGCGGCCATTCCGGTCGGCTGCTGCCTTCATCGCCGCAAGATTCTAGCCCCGTGCCCCGCGCCGGCGGGCTACTGGAGGGGCGCCGGCCCCCCGGTCGGGTAGCTGCCCAGGATCCGCACCGAGCCCGCCTGCTCGCGCAGCGCCGCGATGCCCGCCGCCTCCCGCTCGCCCTCCGCGGCCCCCTCGAGGTCGACGAAGAAGAGGTACTGGCCCAGCCCGCTGCGCCGCGGCCGCGACTCGATCCGGGTCATGTTGATCCCGCGCTCGGAGAGCTCGGCCAGGGCTGAGACGAGCGTCCCCGGCCGGTCGCGCCCGAGCTCCGAGAAGACGAGCGTGGTGCGCCAGCCCGTCGCCTCCGTGGGGCGCGGGAGCTCGGCGGAGCTGGGCGCGAGCCAGACGAAGCGGGTCACGTTGCCGACCTCGTCCTCGACCCCGGCGCGGAGGATCGTGCAGCCGTAGGCCGCCGCCGAGCCGGCGCTGCCGAGCGCCGCCCAGGGCCGGTCGGAGGCGGCCACCCTGCTGACCGCGCTCGAGGTCGAGCTCGCCGCCTCGATCTCGGCGCCCGCGAGCTCGGCGCGCAGAAAGCGGGCGCATTGGGCGCTCGCCTGGGGATGGCTGAGGACGCGCTCGATCTGATCCAGCTCCAGCTCGCGCGCCGCGATCAGCATCTGCCTAATCGGGTGGTCGTGCTCGCCCACGATCCGCACCTCCTCGAAGTCGAAGGCGAGCGCGTCGAGGGTGGGCCGCACGGTTCCCTCGATCGAGTTCTCGAAGGGCACGAAGGCGCGCTCGGCCGCACCCTCGGCCACCGCGGCCACCGCGGCGTGGATCGTCGCCTGGGGCAGCAGCTCGGCGTCCGCCTCGCCCACCGCCGCCCGCAGCGCCTCCTCCGAGAAGGTCCCGGCGGGACCGAGGTAGGCGATCCTCACCGCTGCCCGCCGCCGGCGCTCCGCAGCGCCTCCCGCTCCTCCGGGGAGAGGTCGAGCGCCGAGTTGCCCTCGATCACCGGCTTGGCGTAGACGCGCGCCTGATCGCGCTGGAGGATCGCCGAGATCAGCACGCCGGTGTCGCGGTCGTCGAGCAGGGCGATGGTGCTCGACTGCCTGCCACTGGTCTCGTTGAAGGCGTCGTAGCGGATCACCGCGGTCTTGCTGACCGCCGCGTCGAGCCGCTCCTCGGCCGCGTCCAGACGCCCCGCCAGGCGGCCGACCTCGCCTCGCAGCCGCTCCCCGAGCTCGTCGACCATCCGCGCCAGCCCCGCCGTGCGCGCGATCAGGTCCTCCCCCGGATCGGCGCCGAGCAGCCGCCGCTGGTCCGCCCGCACGCGCCGCAGCCGCAGCGCGAGCAGCGCGCAGACGAGAAGCCCGGCGAGCGCGACAGCCACCCCCGCCATGGCAACGATGCCGACCGTCGAATCGAGCTCGTCCACGCGCCTGAGGATAGAGCGCGTCCCGGCCGCCTCCCGCCGCTTCCACTCGCCCGGCCCGGTGGGCGACAATCTGGCCCTGGGCGGGGGAAGATGTCGCCCACCATGCCCTGCCGCGGGCGGCGGCGGGCCTGGGCCGGCGAGGGCGAGATGGCGTCTGTGGCCGCCGGGCGGCCTAGAAGGTGATCGAGTAGCTGGCGGTGTTGTTGGAGTCGTCGCCCTCGCAGGGGACGGTCGCGACCTCGGCCTCGAGGTTCAGCGTCTCGCCGGCGCCCGGGGCGGGGCGCAGGGGGATGTCCACGGTCTGCGTCTCGCCGGCGGCAATCTCGTCGATCGTGCCGCTGCCCGAGGTGCGGCCGTCGCTGCTCACCGTGACCTCGAGGCCGCTCTCGTCGGCCTCGCCCTGGTTCTGGACGGCGATCTGGATCGACTCGTCGCCCTCCGGGGCCGTCGCCGCGCCCCCGTCGGCGAGCTCGGTGCCCGAGGGCAGCAGCGTCGCCCCGATGATGCCGGTGCCGTGCGTCACGTCCTCCTGCTCGCAGTTGACGTTCTCGCTCGCGCCGCCGCCGGCCGCCCCGCCGACCGCCTCCGCGGTGACGGCGGGATCGAGGTAGTCGGGCTTCTTGGGCAGAAAGCGGCTCCTGGGCACGCCGCCCTCGACCGTCACGCCCTGATCCTCGAGGGCCTGCTGGATCTGGTCGCGGGCGCGCGCGAACAGGATGTCGCTGGCGGAGAAGACCCGCATCTGCGTGTAGATCGCGTCGGTCGCCTTCTCCGCCGCGTCGCCGCCGGAGCTCAGCTTCGACAGCTGCGCGGCGATGCCCTCGAGCGCGTCGTGGCGCAGCTCGAAGGAGAGCACGACCTGGGTCTGCGCGGCGCCGAGCTCGTCCGGCGCGTCGAGCCCGCGCGCCCGGTTGAGCAGCGCCTGGGCGGTGCCCTTGTCCCCGTTCACCTCGGCCTCGAAGCCGATGTCGCCGGAGGCGCTCGACCCCTGCCCCTTGCCCTCCAGACGGTCGAAGAAGCCGCTGCTGAGCTGCTTGGACTCGGCGGCGATCGAGCTCAGGTCGTTGACGTAGTTCTCGAAGGCGCGACTCTTGCGCGCGTCGAGGCAGCCGCGGAAGGCGAGCACGATCAGGATCAGCAGGAGGATCGCGCCGATCGCGAGCATCGCCTGCCGTGCCCGGGCCTGCTGGCGGGACACGGGCGCGGACGAGAAGCCGCCGTGGCGTCCCGCCGGTCTGTCGCCGCCCCGCGGGCCGCGCTCGGGTGTGTCGTCTTCGTCGTCGAAGAAGTCCACTGGTGCCGGGCCTTTCGCCGTTCCTAGTATGACCCCTGCCCTGGCGGCACCCTATGGGATCGGCGGGGCGCGAACGCTGGCGCCGCACGGCCCGCGCCGCGCTTCGGGGGTGCGGCAGGAGGGCCCGGGATGACGGCGAAACGGGATCCGTGGTCGAAGGCGAGCGCGTCCTGGGCAGATTCACCGTTGGCGAGCGGCTCGGCGGCGGCGGTCACGGGACCGTCCACCGGGCCTGGGACGAGCGCCTCTGCCGCCGGGTGGCGGTGAAGGAGGTCAGCGGTACGGCGGCCGAGCGCGTCCTGCGCGAGGCGCACGCGGCCGCGCGGCTCAACCACCCCGGGATCGTGACCCTGTACGAGCTCGGCCACGAGGCCGGGCGCGCCTACTTGGTCAGCGAGCTGGTCGAGGGGCCGAACATGCGCGAGCTGGCCGCCCGCGGCGCCCTCTCCGACCGCGAGGTGGCCGAGCTCGGCGCGGAGCTCTGCGCGGCGCTCGAGCACGCCCACGACGCCGGGGTGGTGCACCGCGACCTGAAGCCCGACAACGTCCTCGTCCGCGCCCCGGCCGGGCGGTTCTCCCGCGGGCCGGGGGAGCGGGCTCTGCTCGCCGACTTCGGGATCGCGGCGCTCGCCGACGCCACGGCGCTGACCGCGACCGGGCAGGTCGTCGGCACGCTCGCCTACATGTCCCCCGAGCAGGCGGCCGGCGAGGACGCCGGCCCGCCCTCCGACGTCTACTCGCTGGGCCTCACCCTGTACGAGCTCTGGGCGGGCTTCAACCCCGTCGCCGGGGCCACGCCCGCCGCCACGGCGCGCGCGATCGGCGCTCCTGTCCCCCCGCTGCACGAGATCCGCCCCGAGCTGCCGCCCGCCCTCGGCGCGGTCCTCGGCGCCTGCCTGCGGCCCGACCCCGAGCTGCGTCCCGCGCTTCCGGCCCTGCGCGAGGCGCTGCTCGAGCTGCGCGGGACCCTGCACCCCGAGCGCCCCGTTCCCGAGCCCGCCGTCCCCGAGCCCGCCGCAACCCTGCCGCCGGGGGTCCCGGCCCGCCCCTTCGCCGTGCTGCTCGCCGCCGGCGCCCTGGCCCTGCTCGGCGCCCTCGCCGGCGTTCCCGGGCTGGCGATCGTCGTCGCCACCCTGCTCGCCCCGGCCCTGGCATTTCTGCGCCGCCCCCGCGAATGGGTGGCCGGCGCCCTCGCGCCGCTGCTCGGGATCCTCGGTGCCGCCCCGGCCTTCCTCGCCGTCGCCGCCAACCACCCGCGACCAGGCGTGCGGGCCGCGCTCGCGCTGCTCGGCTGGGCCTGGACCGGCATCGTGGGCGCGCTCGTGGGCCGCTCGCTCGGCGTGCCGCTCGCCGACCCCCCGGCGAGCCCGGCTGGCTGGGCGGCCTCGGGACCGGTCGCCGCCGACGCCCTGCTCGCGCCGCTGCTCGATCCGGCGGCGCTGGCGCTCGCGCTGATCTGGGTGGCCGGCGCCCTGCTGCTCGGCGTCCTTCTCGACCTCGCCGCTCCCGCCGGCGCCGCGCTCGGAGCCCTGCTCTGGGCCGCGGGGATCGCCACGCTGATCGGCGCCGCCGACCCCGCCGGCGCCTCCGCGGCCCTGCTCGCGCCGGCGCTGCTGATCGCCGTCGGGCTGGCGATCTGGGACCGGAACGGGCATCCCGACCCACGCGCCGCCCTCGCCCGGGGCGCCGCCCGCG
>CAZARJ010000117.1:0-5901 GCA_964487515.1 uncultured Conexibacteraceae bacterium
CAGCGCGGGGCGCCGGCGTTCATGCCCAACCCCCAAGACGCGAAGCGCCGGGCGATGCGCAAGCGCCGCCGGAAGGCTGGGCAACCCGCGAATCCCCTCTTCAAGATTCTGGGCGTCCGAAGGAATCTCTAGAACTCCGGGTGTCAAATGTCTACTGAACAGTTGACTCCCCCAATCGTCGGCCACCTTCGGAGTTGGCGCACCGGCAATCGCGCGGAGATCGCGGGCCGGAACGTCGCGCAGATCCTCGAGCACCCCGGCTGGGACGATCTGCTCTCGAGCATCCGCGCCTATCAGCGGAGCGAGAACAGGGCGGCATCGCTGGGGATCAAGACGCAGGCCGAGTACGCCGCGCACTTCGGCGAGATGTACGGACTGGATCAGGTCGATGCGCTGGCCCGCGGGGTCATCGAGCACGGCCGCAAGGAGAGGAGCAAGGATGTCTGAGGCCGCCGAGGCAGTGGACGCAGGGGTAGAGACTTCAGAGGGCGCGGCCGCCGCAGAGCAGCCGCAGGCCACGGAAGGAACCGAGGGGCAGTCGCCCTTCGGGGATCAAGTCGAAGCGCTGAGGCAGCGACTCGACGCGCTCGAAGGAGGACAGCAGGAGACGGCGGAGACCGTTCCTGACGACGCCTCCTTCTACGACCTCCTCTCCGGTGACGGAGTGGAGGCTGAGGAGGGCACCGACTACGAGGAGGGAGACGGCGCCGTAGGCGAGGCTCAGGCCGAGGCCGGCGACGACGACTTCCTCACCGAACTCGATGCCTATGTTGAGGAGAAGTTGCAGGAGCGGATCGCCCCTGTGCTCGACTCCTTCCAGCGGGACCGCCAGGAGCGGGAGCTGCGCGAGCTAGCGCAGCGTTACCCGGATCTGAAGGAGCCGAAGACCCTCGACGCGATCGGCAAGGTCCTGGGTGGCCTCGCCGACTCCCAGCAGAACCCATCGCTACGCACGGACCCGAAGCTGGTCGAGCTTGCGTACAAGGCGTTCAAGGCGGATCAGTCGGCCGCCAGTGAGTCCCCCGCAACGCAGGGGACCGGCAACCCGCTCGAGGTCGGAGCCGCATCGCGGCCGGACCCCGGCGAGTCGCAAGAGGAAGCGATCACAAAGGCGGTTCTGGGAGCTGGCGCAGCGGACGATTCGGCCCGCGGCGTCCTCTACTAGAGCTGCCGTAACTCAAGGAGCAAGCACCAATGGCAGAGATAGTTGGGCAGCGCACCTCCGCGAACATCGCATCCAGCCAGCGCGTCATCGATATGGCCAAGCCGATTCTTCTGCTTGAGCCTTCGGCCGCGCCGCTGACGACGTTCCTGGGGCGCCTCGGAAACCGTAAGCGCCGGGCTCTCGATCCCGAGTTCCACTGGCACGAGGACCAGCTTCGCGGCCGGTACCTCACCGTCAACGGAGCCGTGACGGCCTCGGCGACCTCGGTCGTCGTGGACGACGCGGATCTCGCGTTCGAGAACCACATCCTGATGAACCCGCGCACGGGCGAGCAGATGTACATCACCGCTCGCAACACGAGCACCAAGACGCTCACCGTCGTCCGCGGCTTCGGCACCACCGCCGGAGCGGCGATCAACGACGACGATGCGCTGCTGGTGGTCGCGTCGGCCGCGCCGGAGGGCTCGGACACCCCGGACCCGATCAGCAACAACCCCACCAAGAAGACCGGCTACGCGGAGATCTTCCGTGACTCGGCCGGGATCTCGGGGACGATGCTGAGCTCGTCCAACGTGTCCACCCCGCACGACTGGCCCTACCAGGTCAAGAAGAGCGGGATCGAGCACCGGAAGGGCATAGAGCAGCAGTTCATCGTGGGCGAGCCCGCGGAGAAGACCGTGGACGGCAAGATCGTCTGGACCACGGGCGGCGTCCTGCACTACGCGGACGAGAACAACAAGGACATGGGCGGCCAGATGACGGAGGCGGAGTTCCTCTCGTGGCTGACCGACCTGTTCATCCACGGCTCGGACACGAAGGTGCTGTTCTGCTCCCCGCTGGTCCTCCAGGTCATCAACGGCTTCTCTATCGCGAAGCTCCAGACCACGGTGGCCCAGACGCAGTACGGCGTCAAGGTCCTCCAGATCGTCACGGCGCAGGGGACGGTCTCCCTGGTGCGGCACAAGCTGCTCCGGGATTCCTACTCCGGCGTGGCGTTCGCGGTGGACTTCGGCAGCGATTCGGTGGCCTACCGGCCGCTGAACGGCGACGGCCCCGGGCCGAGCCGCGACACGAAGCTGCTGGTGCAGCGCCAGTCCAACGGCCTCGACGGCCGCGTGGACGAGTGGCTGACGCAGGCCGGCCTCCAGTTCGGCGAGCCTCTCAAGCACGGCGTCATCACCGGCGTCACGAGTTAGGAAGGGGAACGGGAGCCGGGGCGCCAGTGACCCCGGCTCCCTACCTCGCAACGGAGGAAAGGAAACGATGAGCGAGCAAGTCACCTTCAGGAGCAAGCGGCCCGGCTACAAGGTCGTGATCGAGCCCGCCGACGAGATCCTGAATCACCACGGCAAGGTCGTGGAGAAGATCAAGGGCCTGCGCGCGGACTTCTCGCCCGAAGGCATCCTGACTACCGACGACCCCAAGCTGATCGAGGGGCTGCGCGCCTCCAACGGCTACAACCAGGTCTTCTGGGAGGACGGGCGCCCACCCGAGACGCCGCTTCCGACCGTCGCCGATCAGATGTCAGAGATCACGTCCGCCGCCACGGAGGGCGACGTGGGCGCGATCGAGAAGGTCATCGAGGTCGAGCAGGAGACGCACCAGCGCGTCGAGATCCTGTCGGCCGCGAAGGCCGCCCTCGCCACGCTGGCGGAGGAGTAACCGAGGTAGGCGCAGGTGCGGCCGACGCTCGCTGATCTGCGCGCGCAGCTTTCCGACCTCGATCTCACAGAGGAGGAGGCGAACGCGCGGCTCAACGAGGCCCACTTCAAGCTCTGCGTCGAGAGCGAGTGGACCCGCGCGAACCTCGACCTCGGGCCCGGCGTCGGCGGGCAGGACCTCTACGACATCCCCGGACGGCTCTACCGCATCCTGAAGTTCTCGGTTGACGGCACGCCGTACGAGCTGTCGAGCCAGGAGGAGTACCAGAACATCGCCCGCGGATATGCGCGGGCGCGGGTGCCCGGCCTGTGGTGGCTGAGCTTCACGGAGGAGGGTGACGAGAAGCTGGCGGTGTGGCCGACGCCGAGCGGCGGCGAAGAGCTGCTGGCCTTCTGCGTCGTAGCGCCGCCGGTCGATCTCACCGGCGACGACGACACCCCCGTCACCCCGCAGAACTTCGACCGGGCGCTGCTCAACCACGTCCGAGCGAACACGCTCGGCGACGCCGAGGATGACGTAGAGCGGCGCGACTACTACCTGGGCGAGTTCTCCCGGCTGGCGGCGGAGCTGCGCGGGCTGCGTAACTCGCGTGCCGCGCGCAAGGGGGCGCGCATCCGAATCCGCGGGATCACGGCCTGATGGAAGCGCTGCGGCAAGGCGACTTCGCCTCCGGGATGGTCCGCGATGTCGCGCCCGACCTGATCGATGAGCGCGGCGCCTACGACATCCGGAACATGGTGCTCGTCGAGGACGGGGCGCTGAAGCGCCGCGGCGGCGGCAAGAGCATCGCCAAGACGACGAACGGCCTGACGGGGATCTGGTCCGGCCACATGATCCCGGGCACCCGCACGCTGGTCTCGGACTCTTCATCGCTTCGGGCTCTGAGCGGGGCGAGCCTGATCCAGATCGGCGGTGGGCTCGGCCTGCCGCACCCGCGCAGCTTCGCCTACATCGGCGGCCTGCTGTTCATCGGCGGCGGCTACGTCTACGCGGGATCGCTGAAGGGCGCGAGCTACAGCACCGGCACCGTCAGCGTCACCAACGGATCGAAGACCGTCACCGGCTCGGGCACGACCTGGAGCACGTCGAACGTCGATGCCGGGATGCTGCTGCGAATCGGATCAACCGACCGCTTCTACGTCGTGGAGACCCGCGTGTCGAACACGCAGCTCACCCTCCGCGACGCCTACGAGGGGACAACGGCATCGGGGCAGTCCTACTCCCTGCGCAGTGCCTACGCGATTACGGGCAGCGACCCCTACCCCGACTCCGAGCACTACTGCGTCGTCGCGAACCGGCTCGTCTGGGCGGACGGTTCGAGGGTCTACTTCACGAAGGACCTGCTCTCGGGCGGCCCGCACACCCACAACGCCGAGGAGGACTACTGGGAGATCCCAGACGGGGCGCTCGTCACCGGCCTCGCCGGGATCGGCGGCCTCTGTCTGGTCTTCACGACCGCCGGCGTCTGGACGCTGAGCGGCCTGACCTACGACATCGTAGGGCCGGACGGCACCCCCCAGCAGCGCCTCGAGAAGCTGACCGGTGACCTGATCCTCTTCGGCGACGCCGGGATCGCCTACTGGGAGCAGATGGTGATCGCGCCCTGTCTGGGCGGCGTCTACCTGCTCGACGGCATCTCCCAGCCGGTGAAGCTGAGCCAGAACGTCGAGCCGCTGTGGCAGCGGTACACGGACGGCCCTTATCGCCCCGGCGGGGCGCAGGTCCACAAGGGGCACTACATCGTCCCGATCATGGATGACGCGGCCTCGGTCGTTGAGACCCTGGTCTGCCGCCTGGATCGCGCCGCGAAGGATCGCCGCCGCAAGACGACCTTCCCGTGGGTCCGCTTCGGCGACTATGGCGGCGAGCAGCGCGCCTACGCACTCGAGGTCTCCGAGAGCCCGCGCGAGCCGCGCCTGCTGTCGGCCGGCCCCGATGGCCGGGTCTGCGAAGCGCTCTACTACGACCCCGACGACGCGCCGCTGACCGATGCCGACTCCAGCGGCCATACGTGGTCCGTGGTGACCCGCGACTTCTCGATCGACGGCTCCATGATCCTCGGCGTCTTCCGCTACCTGCGGGCGCTGTACGAGCTCGCCACGGGCGGCGAGATTTTCGCCGACTACGGCGACGGCACCCGGATCGCGGGCGTCCCGCTCTGGGATCAGGTGCAGTGGGACAACTTCCAGTGGGCGGGCGACGACACCGAATTCCACGAGCTGCGCCGAACCGGCGAGCCCGACACCGCCCCACCCGATGCAGGGCGCACCCCCCACCGCTGGCCGGTGAATAAGCGGAGGCGCCGCCTCCGCTTCCGCCTCCGCTCCAGCGATGCTGTGGCTTGCACCCTGCGCAGCCTCGAAGTCCTTATCCGACCCCCGGCAAGCAGGAGACGATGATGAGCCAGCTCACCTACCCCTACAACTTCCAGCCCGACACCTACGCGAAATCCAGCGAAGTGATGGCGATGTTCAACGCCGTCAAGACGCTGCTGAATGTCACCGGCCTGACCGACGAGAACATCAAGGCCGCCGCGGCGATCGCCTACTCGAAGCTCGACCTCGCGGGCAAGATCGTCGGTAGCGACCTCGCGAGCGGGACGATCCCGGCCGCGGCCCTTGCCGCCGCCGCGGTCGAGACCGACAAGATCAAGGACGGGGCAGTCACGTCGCCGAAGCTCGCCCTGACTACGCAGACGATCTCGCTGGCGTCGAACACGTCCGTCTCCGGGAGCGGGGCCGCCATCGCGGGTACTCAGATGAGTCTCGGCGCGGGTCGCAAGTGGCTCGCCTTCGGCCAGCTCGTCGTATCCGGCTCGGGCGGCGGCGGGACCCCGGTGATGGAGGCGCGCTTCGACCTGAGCGACGGGACGATCCTGCTGAAGACGCTCCTCGCGGCCGCGCCCGGGACGAATCAGGCGACGTGGAACCCGGTGGCCTTCGTGGACACGACGGGCGGCGCGAAGGTGCTGAGGTTCTGGGGGCAGACGGCCTCCGGCTCGTGGGGCGCCAACGCGGGCGATCAGACCCGCATCAACGCTGTCGCAATCGGATGAGCATCGCGGGCTGGACAGA
>CAZARJ010000118.1:0-5893 GCA_964487515.1 uncultured Conexibacteraceae bacterium
CGACAAGGAGAGCGGCACGGCCGACGACTGCCTGGTCATGCGCCTGGAGCGCGGGGAGCCTGCCTGATCGCTGCGACCACGATCAGAGATCCTCGATCGGGCAAGGCGGATCCTCGGGCCCAATGATCTCCGGATCGTGATCTCCGGATCGCCCGTCAGGAGAGTCAAACCGTCCAGCCACGAGAGAGGGCGGCCGCAGGACCCGGACTGCCGCGTGGTCATATCTTGAACTGAGAACGACCATTGGCTCTCTCTCTCGAATGGGGGAGCGACGAGAACCCGGAAACCGGCACTTTCCCGAGTTCAACGACTTCGTTCCCCTGCCCCATGGCATCCATTGCTCTTCAGTTTCCCCCGCCCGGCCAGGGCACCTGTAGCGTTTCGATCCATCGTCCCAGCGGTAGGGCGCGGTCGCCGTATTGAACGCAACTACCAAGAACGACCTACGAAGGGGAAGCGATGAATGACGAACCCGTCCAGCCGTCGGCGCCGGCAGGCTGGTACCCAGAGGTGACGAGGCAAGGCACGCAGCGCTACTGGGATGGAAGTAGGTGGACGGAGCACCTCGCCCCGCTCTCCGAGGCCCAACAGCCGCAGGTCCAGAACAACGATGGGCTCGCGAGCTTGGGGATGATCCTCGGCCTGCTGCTGCCGATTGTCGGGCTTGTGATCGGCATCATGCTGACGGGCGTCGATGGTTCTGATCCCTATGGACTCGACGACGATAACGATGGGATTGGCTGTGGGTAAGTCCTTCCCACTGCTTGCGCTTGTCGCCACGCTCCTCGGCGGGTGTGGCGACTCGCAACCAGTCGCCGAAGTGCCCGCTTCCGGCTCTCTTACGGAGTTCTGCGCCGCAGCCGACAAGTACGACAACCTCATGGCCGTCACGCGGGAGACCAAGACGACTTCCTCCCGATTCGGCCCCGCCATGGTGGCGACCCGCGACGCACTGGACGACTTAGCTAGCGCTGCGCCGGCCGAAATCGAATACCACGCCAGCCAGTTGGCGCGGACCTACGGCGTCGTCGTGAATGTCGTTGATGCTGAGACCTCGGGACGGCTTGGGCGGAACAAGGTTCTGAGTGCGAGAGATCTCATCCGCACGACTAGGCACGATGCCGCAAGGACCGCCGAATTCATCCAGGAGAACTGCTGATGCACCGATTGCGTTCCGTCTTCATCATCCTGCTCGCAGCCCTCCTCATCGGCTGCGGCTCCAGCGACAGCACTCCAGAGCAGCACCGCGATGCCGGTGGAGGGGGCGGCGGCAACGGCGGCACATCTTTCAACCTCCCCGACTACGACGAGACCTACAAGCTCGCGAAGGATCTCTGCTCGGCCTATCCCCGCGAAGAGATCGCGCGTGAGTACGGCGTCTCGCCTAGTGCTCCGGATTCTGCGATCGCCAGGGCATACGCCCAGCAGAGCGTCGTCGGGAAGCTGCAGCCCGCCACGATCGACGGGTGCATGGCGGGACTGCGATAGACCCTCCAGCACCAGAATGACACCGAAACCCCAGAATCGACCCGATCAGATGCGGTTATTTGCGGAATCGCCAGCGCTAGGGGCCCAGCCGCATCCGCAGGGCTCGGGGCTCGCCTGGGGCTCGGGCTCCGGCTGCGGCTCCGAGGCCTCGGATGCCGGCGCGCCGTGTTCGACCTCCGCCACGCATCCCTGGTCGCGTAGCTTCTCGACGAGCTCGTCGGCGACACCGGGAGCAAGGCCATCGAAGCGGGCCGG
Source organism: uncultured Conexibacteraceae bacterium (assembly GCA_964487515.1). GTDB lineage: Bacteria > Actinomycetota > Thermoleophilia > Solirubrobacterales > 70-9 > RHKX01. Next base: position 1,744 of record CAZARJ010000118.1, read on the forward strand.
GAGCGCCCCCAGTCTCTCGCGGATGACCGCTGCCGCCACGGCGTCGCGGTCGTTGGCGGGCGGCTTCCGCAGGCTCGTTGAGCGCGGGGTTGTCGGGCGAGGGGATTGACAGGTCCACCGTCGACTTGACCATCTCCAGCGTCGTCGTCTTGGCGCTGCCCTGCTGGCCGAAAAGAACGAGCACCGGGTAGGGGTGCCGCGCGGCCATAGCATCTGGACCTTCGCGGCGATGAGGAGGCGTCGGTCGTCCTCGTTCTGGACGTTCACGAAGCGCCACAGCTCCTCGATCGATCCTCCGCGCTCCGGCTCCGGCAGGTCGCCATCCTCGGCGGCCGGTAGAGGTACGGGCCGTCCACGGGGTGCGAGCCGACCTCCCAGCCTTCCCCGGTCACCCGGCGCCGAAGGGAAGCCGCCGCCGCAAGACGGTGCCTGAACGGTGCCTGCTCGCCCGTCCCCTCGATGTGGGCGGTAATAGAAACCGCGCCGTTGCGCCGATCCGAGTACGCGCCCGACTGGATTCGAACCAGTGACCTTCGGTTTCGTAGACCTGCGTCGTGGAGTCGGGTGAGGCGAGAACACCGCAGTTTGCGCTGTTTCGGTGCCCTGAGATCACCTCGGTTTCGCTCAAAACGGAACCACGAACGGAACCACGGGGCAGGCGTGCGATGCTCAATGGCGTGGCCCAGCCGCACCCTCCTTTCCCCGCGGCCGCGATCGAGGCGATCTGCCGCGAGCTCGCGGAGGCGGTGACAGGCGCGCAGATCGCCAGCCTGCTTGAGCCTCTCAAGGTGCGGGAGGCGCCCGGGGAGCAGTCCAACACGAAGTGGAAGCGACTCTTCAACGCGGTCGTCGACAGGCAGAACCGCCAAGGAGACGGCCGGCCACTGATCCGGCTGGTCACGGAGGTGATGCAGCCCGTTCGATTCTCCACTCCCGAGGAGCACGAAGGCCATCGGGCTGCCGTCAACGCACGGCTGGTCTTATACGGCTACGAGGTCCAGGAGGACGGAAGGGTGCGGCGGGTACCCAGGGCGCGGACTGTCTCCGAAACGCAGGAACGGGCAGACCTGCTCAGGGCCGAACTCGAACGTCGCGACGTCCATCCGGACGTCCTCGCCTTCTGCCGTGCTGAGCTGCTTCAGCAGAACTACTTCCACGCGGTCCTCGAGGCAACCAAGAGCGTCGCCGACAAGATCCGTGCTCGGACCGGGCTGTCGGGCGATGGGGCCGCGATCGTCGATACGGCGTTTGGTCTGGGTCGCGGGGCGCCGATGCTCGCGTTCAACGACCTGAGCACAGAATGGGAGCGCAGCGAGCACACGGGGCTCGCCACGCTGTGCAAGGGGCTCTTCTCCACGTTCCGCAATCCAACAGCGCACGCTCCCAAGGTGCGATGGGCAGTCAAACGTGAGGAGGCGCTCGACCTGCTCACGCTGGCCTCAATGCTGCACCGTCGGATCGACAGCGCTCGGTAGCAGACAGGCGATAGCCGGCGGCGGATAAGCGTGTTCGGCCCGAGCTAGCAGGCGACGGGACTCAGACGCGCTTTCGGAGCATGTAGGTCAGACTCGGTCGCGTCTTGTAGTGCCGCTCGGCAGTGAAGGTGTGCTGATCCCCGCTGCCCATCTGTCGGATCTCATGTGCATGCCGGTGAAGAATCTCGGCCTTCGCCCGCTCAACCGCCACCCCGCGAAGATCCTCATGCGGACGGATCCACGCGATCGCGTAGCGCGACCAGTCGAAACCCGGATAGTCCTCGACGATGGTCGTGTCCATGGTCACGAGGATCCAGTGCTCGTTCCGCTGAGCCACAATCTGACGAACGACGTCGGGGTCGGGGCGGCCCGTTGCTCCGAAGTCGCCGACGGTCGCGACCTGCATACCTCGGTCACGAAGCGAGTTCGCGAGCTGGCCCCGCGATAGCTGCTCGTCAAGGACCAGGAGCGACACGCTGCGGGCCTCTACGCGATCGCCGCGACCGCTTCAACCCAGCGAACGGACTCGTCCACGTCGCGTTGATCGAGACCGTAGTCGTCAATCAGAACCCCGCGGCCCTCGTCGTCGGCAGCGATCTGCGCAACGCTCTCGACCGGCCAGCGCCGCCCCTTGAGCGATGGAGCCCCTCCAAGCTTCTGAGGATCGACCTCGATTCGCTCCAGGCCCAGCTCGTTAGCGATCCAGCCGCCGGAGCGCAGCATCAAAGCGACGTCCTGGAATAGCTGTGGCTTCAGCGTGATCTGTTCACCAGGGCGGCTGACCTCGACGTAGATGCCTTCCTCGGTGCGCTGGGCGATCACCCCGCGGGGATCGCCCTCCACAGCGTGATGTGCAACGCCGAGCGGAGCTCGGAGTAGCGGCCAGTCCGGATGGTCCACGCGGGCGCCATCGATTGCCACATGGATCTGCTCGTAGGTGAACCGCTTGCTCAAGAGCCAGCGGATCACGATGGCCTCGGCAACGTCGTTGAACGCATACAGGTTCGCCGGGCGCCCCTCGTAATACGTGGGCCGGATCAAGCCATACCGGGCCCACTGGCCGATCGTGTAGCCAGTCACGCCCGCCAGAGCGCCCACCCGGTAAGCGCTGTAGAGCCCAAGAAACTCTTCGGCTCGCGGGTGCCTCTCTCGGGTCCCCGACAACGTCATCCGTCCGTCCTTTCGCTCAGCCGGAAATTGTCCTGCTCCGGCGCGACGGATGTGACCGCCGGCCGCAGTGCTGCGAGAAGATCACCGGCAAGGACCGCACTCGCCTCGGCGACCTCGGCGGGATCGCCGACGCCGGCGACGGTGGCGCCCGCCATCGCCGCGCCGGGTGCCTCCGGCGATCCGAACAACGTCTCGAGGTGGTCCACTGCCGCCCGTGCCATCTCCTCGCTCACCGGATCGGCGAACAGGCGCTCGAAGCGGCCAAGGAAGTCCTCGGTGGGAATGTCGCGCAGCAGCCTGTAGATATCGTGCCCGTCTTTCGCGATTTGACGGCGCTCCGCCTGCGTTACGCGCTCCGCCATCTTCTGGAGCTTTGCGACGAGGAGGGCAGCGGGCCCTGCCACGGCGATGGTGAACCGGCGCGTGTCCCCCGGTTCGAGCGACTCGATCGTTCTACGGTCCTGGTCGACCAGCGCCGCCTCCAGCCCAGGTGTCCGGCGGGTCGCTTCGCGATCGTGCGAGGGGAGGTCGACGCCTCGGCGCTTCGGATTGCCCGGTGCAACGGCGGCCGGCACCAGGAGATCGACGGGGATCCCGTCGTTCGACAGCCACGTTCCGGGCTGAGGCCTCACGAGATTCCGATGAAAGCCGGCGCGCTGAAGCGCCTCATCGAGGCGCGGATCGTCCTCTAGCTTCCTTGGATCGACGACGAGATCGCTGTCCTTGGTCTCCGTGGCGATCGCCTCGTCAACGTCGCCCGTGTGGAGATAGATCGCCTGGGCACCAACCAGGACCAGAGAGTCCAAGTGACCCTCCAGCGCAGTCAGCGCATCGAGCAACGCCCGCCGAGAGCGAATGTAGAGCTCAGTCAGCTCGCGGGCCATCGGGGTTCGACTCCATCCACCGAATGACCTCCTCGGCCTCAGCGGGCGCCCGACCCGGCATGTCCATGAGGTCGCAAGCCAATTGGCTGAGTGCTGTATACCGCAGGCCGCCGCGCTCCCAGGTCCGCTCGAACGGGAGGTCGTCGGGCGGTTGGGCGAGCCAAACATTGCTCTGGCTGCCCGCCGGCCGCACTCCGAGCTGTTCCTGCGCGGCATCCGCGTCATCGACGTACACGACGAGTAGCCGCGGATCCGCGTACTCCGCGACGGCAGAGGCCGCGAACGAGCCGGTGACTGCGTAGGGACCCTCGAGGCCCCCCACGCGCTCGACCGTTTCCTCAAGCCTCCGTGGCTCGAAGCAGCGTCGGATGCTGTTCTGCTCGCCAAATCGAAAGTCATCGGCCCAGCGTTGGATCAAGGCACCCAGGCCGACATCGGTGACCTGCTTTCGCTTGTCTCGGACGATCAGCGCCTCCCTGGAGAGAAAATCGAGCACGCGGACCGTGGACCCGGCCGAGGTCTTCGCGCGCTCGGCCAAGTCCCGGACCCCAAACGGGGGCTGCAGGTCACACAGGGCCCGGACGACACGAGCGGCGACGCGGCCCTTGAGCGAGCGGAGAT
>CAZARJ010000119.1:0-5861 GCA_964487515.1 uncultured Conexibacteraceae bacterium
CCGCGCTGCGGGCGAGGCGCCCGGCGAGCGGCAGCCGGGCGGTGCTGTCGAAGATCACCCGCGTGGGCTGGCGCGCCCCGTCGACCCCGCGCGCGGTGAGCAGGGCGTCGTCGGCGATCGCGGTCCCGATCCCGACCGCGATCGCGTCCAGCTCGGCGCGCCAGCGGTGGACCAGGCGCCGCGAGGCCTCGCCGCTGATCCAGCGCGAGTCGCCGGTCGCGGTCGCGGTGCGCCCGTCGAGGCTGCTCGCCGATTTGAGGATCACCAGCGGGCGGCCGGTGCGCGCGTGCTTGCGGAACGGCTGGTTGAGCAGCCGCGCCGCGCGCGCCGCCGGCCCCTCGGCCCAGACGACCTCCACGCCCCCCTCCCGCAGCAGCTCGGGCCCGCGGCCGGAAGCCTTCTCGCTGGGATCGTCGGATGCGATCACCACGCGCGCGACGCCGCTGGCCAGGATCGCCTCCGCGCAGGGAGGCTGCCGGCCCTGGTGGGCGCAGGGCTCCAGGGTCACGTACAGGGTCGCGCCGGCCGGATCGGCGCCGCGCTCGCGTGCGTCCGCGAGCGCCGCGGCCTCGGCGTGCGGGCCGCCGAGGCGGGCGTGAAACCCCTCCCCGATCACCGCTCCGTCCGCCGCCACGAGCACCGCGCCCACAAGCGGATTGGGGCTCACGGCCCCCCGCCCCCGCCCGGCCAGCTCCAGCGCCCGCTCCAGATGCGCGCCCGGGGACCGCGCAGGCTCCACCGCGGCTCGCGTATCGGGGCTGATTGACCGATCAGTCAAGGACCCGATCGTACCGACCCGCCGGACCCCCGCCCCGGTCGCAGCGCATGCTGCCCAATAATCTTCCCGTCCGCCGACCCCGACCGCCCGAGGAGATCCCGTGTCCGATGCCGAGCTGATCCTCCTCGGAGGCGCGCTGCTCGGCGCCGGGATCGCGGCGGCGATGGTGGCCAACCGGCTCCGCGTCCCCGGGCTCATCCTCTTCCTGGTCCTCGGGATGCTGGTCGGCGAGGACGGGATCGGCGGGGTCGACTTCGACAACGTCCACCTGACCCGGACGCTGGGCACGATCGGCCTCGTGCTGATCCTCTTCGAGGGCGGCCTGAACGCGGGCTGGAAGGAGATCAGGCCGGTGCTCGGCAGCGCCATCTCGCTGGCGACCATCGGCACGCTGGGGACGGCCGTGATCGGTGGCTTCGCGGCCGTGTGGCTGTTCAACGTCGACCTCCTCGAGGGCCTCATCATCGGCTCCGCGATCGCGGCCACCGACAGCGCCGCGATCTTCGCCATGCTGCGCGGCTCGCGCCTGCGGCGCAAGATCGCCCGTGCCCTGGAGGGCGAGTCGGGGATGAACGACCCGATCGCGGTCCTGCTGGTGACCGGCTTCATCGCCTGGATCGAGACGCCCGGATACGGGGTCGCGGACATGGCGCTGGAGTTCGTGCTCGAGCTCTCGATCGGCAGCGCGGTCGGGATCGCGGTCGGGCTGCTCGCGCGCGCCGCGTTCGTCCGCCTCGACTTCCCGACCACCGGCCTCTACCCGGTCGCCACGATGGCGGCCGCGGCGCTGTCCTTCGGGACCGCCGACATCGCGCACGGCTCCGGATTCATCTCCGTCTACCTGACCGGGCTCGTGCTCGGCAGCGGGATCCTGCCCGCCCTGCGCACCGTGACCGCCTTCCACGGGGGCCTCGCCTGGGTCTCGCAGATCTCGCTCTTCTTCATGCTCGGGCTGCTCGTCGACCCGGTCGAGCTGGTGCCGCTGATCGGGCAGGGCCTCGCCCTGGCGCTGGTGATCATGCTCGTCGCCCGCCCGATCGCGGTCACGGTGGCCACGGCGCTGGCCCGCTTCAACCTGCGCGAGCGCCTCATGCTGAGCTGGGCCGGCCTGCGCGGCGCGGTGCCGATCTGGCTCGCGACCTTCCCGGTGATCGCCGGCATCTCCGGCCACGAGCTCGAGTTCAACGCGATCTTCTTCGTCGTCCTGGCCTCCACCCTGCTTCAGGGGTTCACCTTCGAGCCGCTGGCCGACCGCCTCGGGCTGACCAGCGACGAGCCCGCCCTCCCCCGCCCCCTGGTCGAGACCGGGATGATCCAGGAGCTGGGCGGGGACGTGATCGCCTTCCGGATCCGGGACGGGGACGCGATCGTCGGCCGCATGGTCAAGGAGCTCGGCCTGCCGCGGGAGGCGCTGGTCAACCTGATCGTCCGCGACGGCGAGGCGCTGCTGCCCCGCGGCTCGACGGTGCTCGAGGCCGGCGACGACCTGCATGTGCTGATCCGGCGCGAGAACGCGGCCCAGATCGAGCGCCTGACGCAGCGCTGGCACGAGGGGCCGATCGAGCGGCCCAGGGTGCCGCGGATCGGCGGCACCGGCGCGCCCGCCGTCTTCTCGGTCCGGCCCACCAGGCCCTCCGACGGCGACACCGGCAACCCGGCGGCGGTGAACGGGATCGAGGTCGCGATGGTGCTGCGCCAGCGCCCCGACGCCCCGGCCGCGGTCGTCGCCCTGGTCGACGGCCGCTTCGCCGTCACCGGCCCGAAGCTGATCGCGCTCGGCGGGCGCCGCAACCTGACCCGCTGGTGCGCCGAGCGCGCCGAGCGCCCCGGCACCACCCCCCAGGAGCGCGACTGGCTACAGGAGGCGATCGGCATCATCGACGCCCCGGCCATGCCCTGAGGGGCGGTAACGTTCCCGCGTTGTCCCGCTCCACCCAACCATCCTCAGGGGAGGACCCTGAGCACGGAGGTGGCGAGCGCTGGATCGACGGGGGCTACATCCTGCTCGCCGACATCTCCGGCTACACCGACTTCATGGCCGGGACCGAGCTCCTGCACTCGCAGGCGATCATCCGCGAGCTCACGAAGCTGCTACGCGACTGCCTCGCCCCGCCGATGCGCTTCGTCAAGACCGAGGGCGACGCGCTGCTGCTCTACTCGCCGGGCGGCACGTTCGCCGAGGGCGAGCGCTACATCGAGCTGATCGAAGCCTGCTACTTCGACTACTCCAACCGCCTGCTCGACATGGACCGGGCCACGACCTGCACCTGCGACGCCTGCCGGGCGATCGGGTCCCTCGACCTGAAGTTCATCGCCCACTTCGGTGAGTTCCTCGTCGACACGGACGAGGACGGCCGCGAGGACCTGGCCGGGCCCGAGGTGATCCGGGCCCACCGGCTGCTCAAGAACACGATCGTCGAGGACGGCGGGCCGCCGGCCTACGCGTTCTTCTCCGACGCCTGCCTCGAACGGCTGCCGGACGGCTTCGACCCGCCCCGCCACGACGAGCAGATCGAGCCCTTCGGGACCACCGGGGGCGGCGTCCACGGGCTCGCCACGACGGCCGCCGCCCGGCGGGAGGCGCGCCGGCAGCGGATCACCGCCGCGGAGGCCGACCTCGACGTCCGCATGGACGCGCCGGTGCCCGCCGCGATCGCCTGGCAGTACTTCGTCGATCCCGAGAAGCGCGTGCGCTGGCAGCCGAACCAGACCGCGGTCAGCTACGCCCCGAACGAGCAGGGCCGGATCGGGGTGGGCGCCTCGAGCCACTGCGCGCACGGGATCGGCAGCGACGCGGTGCGCGAGTACCTCGACTGGCGGCCCTTCGAGTACTTCACCTGCCGCTTCACGCCGCTGCCGGGCGGGCCCGAGGTGGCTCCCGACGCGATCGAGACCTACGAGTTCACGCCCGACGGCGAGGGCGGCGTCTCGATCCGCTGGCGGGTGCGCGTTCAGGACCGCACCGGCGACGCCCTCGAGCGCTTCGAGCGCGGCACGGCGTCGATGGCCCGCGCGCTCGACTGGGGCGAGCCCCTGCGCCGCGCGCTGGCCGAGGACGCCGAGCTGCTCGGCCTCCCCGATCCGGACGCGCCCATGGAGGACGCGGCCCCGTCCCAGATGGCCGATTCCTAGCTCCCGCCGGCCGGGCCTGGAGATGCCGGATCAAGCTCGGCGACGGCACCGCGTTCTCACTGACCTTGCGGAAACCCGCACGATGTCCGGGTAACGGCAAGCTCGGCGACCGCGCCGCGCGCCCTCATCGCCGACTTTGCAGAAACGCGGGCGATATCCGGATAGATGCAAGCTCGGCGGCGGCGCTCGCTGTCCCGTCCGTGATCGACCCCCGGGGGCGGATCCTTGTCCCGGCTCTCAGCCGGCGGCGATCTGGGCCAGCTCGGCGTAGGCGTCGGCGGGGCTCGGGGAGCCGAAGATCGCCGAGCCGGCGACCAGCAGCGTGGCGCCGGCCTCGACCGCGCGCGGGGCCGTGGACGGGTCGATGCCGCCGTCGATCTCGATCGCCGCGGGGGAGCCGAGCGCCGCGATCCGGCGGACCTTGTCCGGCGAGGCCGCGATGAAGCGCTGCCCGCCCCAGCCCGGGTTGACGCTCATGCAGAGCAGCACGTCGCAGTCGGCGGCGATCTCGGCCAGCTCGGCGACCGGGGTCGCGGGGTTGATCGCGACGCCGGCGCCGCAGCCCGCCTCGTGGATCGCGCCGACGAGCCGGTGCGCGTGCGCGGTCGCCTCGGCGTGGAAGGTGATCGAGTCGGCGCCGGCGCGGGCGAACTCCTCCACCTGCGCCTCGGGGCGGTTGACCATCAGGTGCACGTCGAGCGTGGCGCCGGCGTCGTGGACCCGGTCGGCGATCGCGCTCACGATCAGCGGCCCGATCGTGATCGGGGGGACGAAGTCGCCGTCCATGACGTCGACGTGGATCACCCGGGCGCCGGCACCGAGCACCTCGTCGACCTGGGAGCCGAGGCGCGCGAAGTCGGCGGAGAGGATCGACGGGGCGACGTGGATCCCGGCGGGCAGGCGGCGGGCCGCGGGCGGGTCCGCGGCCATCAGATCGCCCTCAGCATCGACGTGCCGCAGTCCTGGCAGCGCAGGTCCTGATCGGAGCTCATGCGCACGATCGTCTGGTGCGTGCCACAGCCGGGGCACTGGGAGACGAGCTCGAAGCGGCTCAGGCAACTGACGCAGCGGAAGCGGCCGGGGAGCTGAGTCGGCCGCAGCCAGGGCTCACCGCAGCCCGGACAGTCGGGCCGGGCGAGGGCGGGCGGATCCGGGGCCGGGCTCACGCCCCGATCGTAGTCGCAGCGCCCGGCGGAGCCGCGGGAGCGATGAGCCGGGCGGCGAAGAAGCCCTCGGTGCCGTGGCGGTCCGGCCGCGTCTGCAGGAAGCGGCGGTCGGCGGTGGCGGCCAGCCCGCGGCGCCCGGCGCCGAGATCGGCGATCTCGCAGTCGCCCGCCGCGGCGGCGATCACCCCCTCGTTCTCGGCCGCCGAGATCGTGCAGGTCGAGTAGACGATCCGGCCCCCGGGCCGCACCGCCTCCCGGGCGCGAAAGAGGATCCGGGCGGCGCCCTCCGCCAGCGCCGCGATCGCCGCGGGATCGCGCCGCCAGCGCGCGTCGGGGCGCGAGGCGAGGGTTCCGAGGCCGCTGCAGGGCGGGTCGACGAGGACGGCGTCGAAGTCGCTTCCCGGCGGCGGCCCGGTCGCGTCGCCCTCGATCACCCGCGCCGCCCCGGCCCCGGTCCGCCCGAGGAGCCCGCGCAGCTCCCGCGCCCGGCCCGGGTCCCGCTCCACCGCGACCAGGCCCGCCCCCTCCTCCCCGAGCCGGGCCGCGATCGCGCTCGCCTTGATCCCCGGCCCCGCGCAGAGGTCGAGCACGCGCTCCCCGGGGGCCGGCGCGAGGAGGTCGACGATCAGCGCCGAGCCGCGCGACTGCGGCACCAGCAGGCCCGCCTCGACGGCACGCTCGACCGCCGGCCAGCTCCCGCCCTCGACCACCAGCACCCCGGCGGGATCGGGGCCCGCGGCGGGCGGCCCGGCCCGCAGGCGGACCCCGGCGGCACACAGCTCCGC
>CAZARJ010000120.1:0-5831 GCA_964487515.1 uncultured Conexibacteraceae bacterium
TCCCCCACGCATGAGCACCGCACCGCACACGACCGCCGTCTCCATCCGCGTCCTCGACCGGCTCGCGGATCGCATCGACCTGGCGATCGACCTGCTGACCCTGGGTCAGTACGGACTGGAGCGGAGCGCGGGCGAGGGCGGGTGTGAGAGGCGCCCGGGTCGCGAGGGGACCCGCCGCCGGGAGGCTCACACCCGCCTCGCCCACCGTGCCGCCTGCGAGTGGGAGTGGCCCAGCCGCGCCCCCTGCGCGGCCGGCGGCCGGCGCTGATTCAGGCCCGCTCGGCGTCCGGCCGGGCTTGCCGGCCGGCGTCCGCGTCGCCGCGCGCTTCCGCCTCCCCGGCCGCGCCGGGAGCGCCCTCCTCGGCCGGCTCCCGCCCGGCGCCATCCACGACCGGACGGGCGAGGCGGGTCGGGCGCGAGCGGCCCCGGAGCACGACCTCCTCCTCCAGCACCCAGCGCTCGCGCTCGCTCACCCCCGCCGCCTCGACGGCGGCCCCGGAGGCCAGCACCGTGGGCCGGCGCTGCTTGGCGATCTCCATCAGCCGCGCCGCCTCGTTGACCGCGTCCCCGATCACCGTGTACTCGAAGCGCTTCGCCCCGCCGATGTTCCCGGCCACCAGCTCCCCGTAGGCGACTCCGATCCCGGCCTCGATGTCGGGCAGGCGCTCCGCGAGCCGCACGCAGCTCGCGCGGGCGGCCGCCAGCGCGCGGCCGGCGGGATCGCGGATCTCGATCGGCGCCCCGAAGACGGCCAGCGCGGCGTCGCCCTCGAACTTGTTGATCCAGCCGCCCTGCTCGTCGACCGCCTCGACGATCACGCCGAAGAACTCGTTCAGGATCTCGACGACCTCGCGCGCCGGACGGGCGGAGGCGAGCTCGGTGGAGCCGGTCATGTCCACGAACAGGACCGCGGCGATGCGCACCTCGCCGCCCAGCCTTCCCTCGCGGCCGAGCGCGACCCGGGCCACGTCCTCGCCCACGTGGCGGCCGAACAGGTCGCGGATCCGCTCCCGCTCCTGGAGGCCGGCCGCCATCTCGTTGAAGCCGCTCTGCAGCAGGCCGAGCTCGCTGCCGTCGTAGACGGGGACCCGGGCGTCGAAATCGCCCGCTGCCACGCTCGCCACCCCCCGGCGCACCGAGACGATCGGATCGGCAGTGACCCGCGCTGCGATCAGCGTCGCGAACAGGCCGACCAGCAGCCCGACGGCGGCGAGCGCGATCATCGCCACCGCGAGCCGGTTGCGCGAGTAGTCCTCGCCGAGCAGCGCCGAGGCGCCGAGGATCGCGAGCCCCAGCATCGGCACCCCGGAGCCGAGCGCCCAGGTGAACACCGTGCGCGCGGTCACGCCGGGCAGGGCGGGGTCGTCGAGCTCGCGCGCGGCGAGGGCGCGGGCGGCGACGGCGCGCAGCAGTCGCTCGCCGATCAGGTAGGCGACGGCCCCGGTGCCCAGCCCGGCGAGCAGGATCGTGATCACGACGCGGCGGCCGAGGGCGGCGGAGAAGGTCGTGTTGACGATCCCGAAGAGCAGCGCCGCGAGCAGCCACAGCGCGGTGACGACGACGAAGATCACCATCGGCGCGCGCAGGATGTTGCGCTGCTCGGCCGCCGTCGGCGCCCGCCGCTGCTCGAGCCAGCGCCGCCCGGGCCGCAGGCGCCGCATCACCAGCCACAGCCCGACCAGCAGCGCCAGCCCCAGATACGCGAAGGCGAAGATCAGGTTCAGCGTCACGATGTGGGCGACGTCGGTCCGCGGCGGCGGGATCACCCAGGCCAGCAGGACGAAGACGATCACCATCCCGATCAGGTTCGCGATCGCGATCGCGATGCCGGTCAGCCAGCGCATCGCGGCGACCACGGTGCGCTCGCTCGGGGCGAGCAACCGCGCGAGGCGGGCCCGCGCCTCCCGGTGCAGGCCGCGCCTTCGATCGCTCTCTGCGGCCATGCCCGCAGGAGCCTAGACAGGATGGGAGATGACCGCCGCTCCAGGGTCCCCGATCGGCAATCCTCCCGGGCATGAGCGCCTGGCCGCAAGCCGCCCGCCGCGTCGCCCTGGCGGGCTCGGTGGCCGTGATCCTCGCCGATTCATCGGTGGTCACGCTCGCCCTGCCGGAGATCCTGCGCGACTTCGACGCCTCCGTGGTCGGCGTCTCCTGGGTGCTGACCGCGTTCAACATCGCGCTGGCGCTGGCGATCCTGCCCGCCGCGCGGGTCGCGCGCGAGCGCCCGCTCGCCGCCTGGCGGGCGGGGATGGCCGCCTTCGCGCTCGCCTCGGCGATCTGCGCGCTCGCCGACACGGGCGCGACGCTGATCGTCGCCCGCATCGCGCAGGGCGCCGGCGGCGCGGTGGCGATCGCGGGCGCGATCGAGGTTCTCGCGCGGCTGGAAGGCGGTCACGCGCGCGCGGCGGCGCTCTGGGGCATCGCCGGAACGGTCGGCCTCGCCGCCGGCCCGGCCCTCGGCGGCCTGCTCACGGAGCTGCTCGGGTGGCGGGCGATCTTCGCGATCCAGGCCCCGCTGCCCCTCCTGCTCCTCGCCGCCGCCCGGGTCCGCCTCCCCGCCCCCCGCCCCGGTCCCGCCGGCCGGCGCGACGGGGCCCCGGAGATCGCCCTGGCGCTGCTCTCCGCCGGCCTCACGGGCGCGCTCTTTCTCCTCGTCGTCCTGCTCACCGAGGGCTGGGGCCTCTCCCCCCTCGCCGCGGCGGCCACGGTCAGCGCCATGCCGCTGGCCGCGCTGCTGGCCGGGCGCCTGATCGCCTGGGCCGGCCCGCCGCGCTCGGCGGCCCTCGCCGGGGCGATCGCGGTCTCCGGCGGGCTCGCCGCGCTCGGGTTCCTCCCCGGATCCTCGCTCGCGCTCACGCTCGAGCCACAGGCGCTGATCGGCATCGGCCTGGCGCTCACCCTGCCCACGCTGACCGCGGTCGCGGTGGGCGGCCGCGACCCCGGCGGCACCCGCGCCGCGCGCACCCTGGCCGCCCGTCACGCCGGGATCGTCGCCGGGATCGTCCTGATCGCACCCGCGATCTCGATCCAGCTCGACGCGCAGACCCTGGCGGCGCGCGAGTCGGCCACCGCCATCCTCCTCGACGCCCCGCTCGAGCCGGCCGCCAAGATCGACCTCGGCGCGGCGCTGGGGGAGCGGATCGAGGCGGCCGACGGGGGACTGCCCGACGTCGGAGCGGCCTTCGACGAGCTTCGCGCCGGCTCTGACCCCGCGGAGCGGGCGACGCTCGACGACGTCGAGGCCGCGATCACCGACCAGATCGCGCGGGCCGCGACGCACGCGTTCAGCATCCCCTTCCTGATCGCGGCGGCGCTGTCGCTGCTCGCCCTGCCGGCGATCCTGGCCCTGCGCCCCGGGGGGCGGTCGGGATGATCGCCCCGCGACTGCGGGCGCCGCTCGCCGCCCTCGCCGCCTCGCTCGGGCTGATCGGGGCCTATCTCGCCTTCGGTGGCGCGTCCTACAACCCGGCGGCGGTGGCCGATCCCTGCCAGACCCGGCCCGCGGAGCTGCTGCGCTCGCGCGGCGCGATCGAGGGGATCGCGCTCTCGGCGCTCGACGGCGCCGCCTGCGAGCTCGGCGTGAGCCGCGAGGAGCTGACCCTCGCGCTGGCCCAGCCGGAGCTGATCGACCGCTTCGCCGCGGCGCACGGGATCGACTCCGACAACGTCACCGACGCGGTTCGCGCCGGCCTCGAGCGGGCGATCAGCGACGCGGAGGACGCCGGCAGGATCGGCGGGCTCGAGGCCCGCCTGCTCGACGAGGCCGCCGAGCGGGCCCCGATCGGCCCCCTCCTCGATGCCCTGCGGGCGCTCCCCGGCGAGGTCGGGATCGCGGAGCTCCTCGCGGCCCTGCGCGAGCTCGCGGACCCCGACCTGCCCGACCCACCGGGGCTCTCCGACGTCCTTCCCGATCTGCTGCCGGGCTCGTAGGGCCCGCGTTCAGCGGCCGGCGCCCGGATCCGCGGGATCCGCGGCGCCCCGGTCGATCGCGTGCGCCAGCTCCCAGGTCGCGCGCAGCGTCCGCTCCACCCCGCCGGGGTCGACGTTCTCGTAGGTGTCGGTCGGCCGGTGCAGGTCGGGGATCGACCCGTCCTGGACGCTCAGGGTCAGCGCCCGCCCGCCCGCGGCCAGGACCGGGCTCGAGTCGTAGGTGAGCCCGGCCGGGCGGTCCTCCGGCGCCATCCGCAGCGCCGGGTGGCGATCGGCGACGCCCGCCGCGGCCGCGACCAGCCCGGGGTCCGCGTCCCAGCCGCCGATCACGCCCTCGCGCCGCAGGAACCGGACCCTCCCGGGGCCACCGACGTTGTCGACGTTCAGAAACAGCCAGCCCCGGGTGTCGTGGCGGTCGAGGAACGCCCGCATGCCGAGCGTGCCGGCCTCCTCGCAGCCGCTGAGCAGCAGGACGACGCGCGTGCTCGCGAGCGGCGCCCGGGCGAGAGCGGCGGCAACCGTCGCCACCACCGCGCAGCCGGAGGCATCGTCGTTGGCGCCCGGCACGTCCACGCCGCGGAGCTCGCGCTCGGCGAGCAGGCCCGCGCCGGCGATCCCCATCCAGGCGCGCGCCGCGCGCGTCACCAGCCCCGCGAGCTGGAAGCGCCCGGCGAGGGGCTCGGCGAGCGCCGCCGCGACCACCGCCAGCGAGGTTGCCGTGATCCACGGTTGGAGCGCCCAGACCACGCGCGGATGGAAGATCAGGCCGCTGCGGGAGCTGTCGAGGTGGGCGCTGAGGCACAGCGTCCTGGCGACCCGCTCGCGCGGCTCGATCCAGCCGACCACGTTCTGGCTCCGCCGCCGCGACAGCGCGTCGCTCAGCGGCGTCCAGCGCAGAGAGCCCTCGGAGGCGAGCCCCGCCGCCGCGAGCGCGGCCAGCCCGGCGCGCAGCGCTCGCCGCCGGGCGAGCCCGGGGAGCAACCCGACGCCGAGCAGCGCCAGGAACGGATAGCCGAAGCTGGCGTAGCCCTGGAAGTCCTCCAGCTCCGCCTCCAGCCCGGCGGAGCGCAGCCGCTCGGCAGCCAGCTCGGCCGCGCGGCGCTCGGCGCCGCTCGTAGGCCGGCGCGGGCCGATGCCCGTCGCGAGCGCCCGTATCCACTCCATCGCCTCCTCCGCCGCCGGAGGATCGGGCGCAGCGACACACAGCGGAGCGGCCATGTGGCCATCGTAGGCGCAAGATCCACGAGCGGCGGCGAATCGGCGCCGGGGGGCGGACGCCTTAACGACGACGAGCCGCCCCGTTGAAGGGACGGCTCGTGATCTAACTCAAGACCGGCGGCGACCTACTCTCCCAGGCGGTTTCCCGCCAAGTACCATCGGCGCGGAGGGGCTTAACGGCTCTGTTCGGAATGGGAAGAGGTGTATCTCCCTCGCTATTGCCACCGAAATCGGTAGGGATCCGCGCGGGCCTGAACCCGGCGGCCGCCCGAGGGCAGCCGGGGATTCAGGCCCCGCCGCTCGGCGGAGCTTGAAAACTGCACGCCGGCCAACGGCGGGTAAAAGAAAAACGTCAAGACCTCGACCCATTAGTACCGATCTGCTGCGCGCATCGCTGCGCTTCCACAGTCGGCCTATCAACCTGATGGTCTATCAGGGGTCTTACTTCCTAAATGGAATGGGAGAGCTCATCTCGAGGTCGGCTTCCCGCTTAGATGCCTTCAGCGGTTATCCGATCCGGGCGTAGCTAGCCTGCGATGCCCTTGGCAGGACAGCAGGTACACCAGCGGCCCGTTCATCCCGGTCCTCTCGTACTAAGGATGACTCCTCTCAACTCTCCAACGCCCATGGCAGATAGGGACCGAACTGTCTCACGACGTTCTGAACCCAGCTCGCGTACCGCT
>CAZARJ010000121.1:0-5826 GCA_964487515.1 uncultured Conexibacteraceae bacterium
GCGCGGGCGCGCAGCTTCAGCAGCCTGCCGTTCGGGGTCACGGTCGTCTTGCCGCGGGCGTCGGTCAGCTCAGCGGCGCCGCGGACCTTCGCCCCGGCAACGCGGCTGCGCTTGCCGGCGTCGTCGTAGGAGAACACGGTGACCTCGGTGGGCTTGCCCTTCTTGACCCGCTTCGGAGCGCGTAGCGCCAGCTCGGCCGGGCTCGGCAGGTTCCAGTCGTCGACCAGGTACCAGAGCAGCTCATCGCCCCGCTTCAGCTTCGTCTGATCGGCGCCGGCGCTCGCGAAGCCGTGATTCACCCGCAGCGACCAGAAGCCGGTCGACGGAGCCACCACGCCGCCGATCCCGCAGAGCGAGAGCCCGAAGTCGAAGTGGTCGCTGATCGACAGCGGGCGCAGGTCACGGTCGACCCTGCGGCCGTCGGCGAGCTGCCCGAGCGCCGTGAAGCCGGGCACCGTCACCTTCCGGCCGGAGCCGCCGGTGTCGGCGCCGAGGCAGTCGGCGTTGCGGTCGGTGCGCATGCGCACCCCCTCGGTCGTGTACTGGGTGTGCTCGGCGAGCGTCTTCCCATCCGCGGTGACGACCCGCAGCTCGGCGGGAATCGTGCGGGTGAGCTTCGCCTCGGCGCTGGTCGCGAGGGAGAGCGCGAGCGCCGAAAGCAGAAGCAGACCGGCGAAAAGCGGCGCCGCGAAGGGACGGGAACGTGAGAGGTGTGTGGGCATAAGCCACCCTTTCCTCGAGGGTTAACAACGGCTGGCCGGAGGCAGGTCTCCTGGCTTCCGGGACTGGCGGCGCGCCTTCCCGAGGCCCCGTCAGGGCCTCAGTGGCTGACCTCGCGATCGTGCGACGCCCTCACCCGGTCACAGTGGCGGGACCGCGCCGGATTCTCACCGGACTTCCCTTCACCACCGACCTATGTGGAGGTGATCCTATCGCCCCCCGCCGATGCGGCGCCGGGACGGATCGGCGAGCGGCCGGGGCCCGGCAGCTCGCGGCCGCTCAGGTCCGCTGCTCGACGGTGCGCTGCAGATCCTCGACGACCTCGGGCATCGCCTTGCGCATCCGGGGCAGCTCCCAGTGCTCGATCTTCAGCGCCCGCACGGGGGTCACGGCGATCACCGACGCCGAGCGCTCCTGCTTCTCCAGCAGCCCCTGCTCCCCGAAGATGTCCCCGGGCCCGAGCTCGGCGATCTGAGCGCCGGCGCGGTCGACGCGAACCTTGCCCTCGTCGATCGCGTAGAAGTCGTTCGAGAAGCCGCCCTCCTGGATGATCGTCTTCCCCTCCGGGAACTCGACCAGCATCGTGAACGGGGCGATCTTCGCGAGCTTGCTCTCGTCGACGTCCTTGAACAAATCGAATCGCTTCAGCTGGCTGGTGTCCATAGGGCTCCTCCCGGTCGCGTCGCCTGCAAGCTATCCGATCGCCCCGCGGCGGTGGCAGCCAGCGGCGGTGACGCCACCGGCTCCGGGCTGATAGCTTGACTCCGCTGGTGCGAACGATTATCACTTTCATTATTGGCGCAGTCCCCCTGGTCGCCCTCATCCTCCTCTTCGCGGCCGGCTGCGGATCCGACGCGCCCGGCGCGGGCTCCGAAGGGCCCGCCGTCGTGGCCACGACCACCCAGGTGGCGGATCTGGCCCGCAACGTCGCCGGCGAGCGGGCCGACGTCCACGGGCTGCTGGCCCCGAACACCGATCCGCACGATTACGAGCCCCGCCCCAGCGATGCCGAGGCGCTCGCCGGCGCCGGGCTGATCTTGCGCTCCGGCGGCGACGTGGACGCCTGGATCGAGGGGCCGATCTCGGGCTCCGGGACCGATGCGACGGTCGTCGACCTGCTGGCGTCGCTGCCGGGCGCCGATCTCGGGGACGAGCACGCTCGGGCCGGCGCGGGCGAGGAGGGCCACGAGCACGACCACGGGGACGTGGACCCGCACTGGTGGCAGGACCCGCGCGCCGCGATCGCCGCGGTCGGGGAGATTCGCGACGCCCTGTCAGCGATCGATTCCGAAGGCGCCGCGGAGTACGAGGCGAACGCCGATGCCTACGTCGCCGAGCTCGAGCGGCTGGATCGCGCGATCGCCCGCTGCGTCGACTCCGTCCCCCGGGACCGGCGCTTGCTCGTGACCAGCCACGACGCGCTCGGCCGCTACGCCGAGCGCTACGGGATCGAGGTCGTCGGATCCGCGATCCCGGCGCTCACCACCGCGGCGCAACCCTCGGCGGGCGACACGGCGGACCTCGTCGAGCTGATCGAGCGCCGCGGGGTGAAGGCCGTCTTCCCGGAGGCCGGGCTGAGCCCCGCGCTCGAGGAGGCGATCGCGGACGAGGCGGGCGCCACGGTCGGCGGGGAGCTCTGGACCGACGCGCTCGGGCCGGAGGGCTCGTCCGGGGCGACCTACGTCGACGCGATGGAGGCCAACACCGAGACGCTCGTCCGGGGCTTCACCGGCGGCGAGCAGCGGTGCGACTTCAGCGAGGTGCGCTAGGGCGCCGCGCGGACGCAGGCGGGACAGCGGCCGCGCAGGATCACGTCGTGATCGGCAACCACGTAGTCGACCCGCTTGCCGAGGTCGTCGATCGCGCGCTCGAGCCCGGGGTCGTCGAAGGGCGTGACGCGCCCGCAGCGCTCGCAGACGAGATGGTGATGGTGGTGCATGCCGTCGGGCAGCGCGGGCTCGAAGCGGGCCGAGGTGCCGCCGATGTCGAGGCGCTGGACGAGGCGCAGCTCCTCGAGCAGCTCGAGCGTCCGGTAGACGGTGGCGACGCCTACCTCGCGGCCGCCGGCGCGCAGCTCGTCGGCGATCTCACGGGCGCTGAGCACGCACTCCTGCGCGGCGATCAGCTCCAAGACGGCGGCCCGGGGCGCGCTCGCCCGGTAGCCGGCGCCGCGCAGGGCGGCGTCCGCCCGGTCGATCCACTCGGCGGGCGGGGGCGTCGGGACTCGGGCCTCGGCAGCTCCCATGGGTTGAACCATAGGGACTCGGCCACCTGTGGAATGATCGAGACTCAATATCAATTACCGCTCCACGGACGGAGTCGCCGCGCCCCGTCGCGAAGCGGCACCGAGGCCGTCCGCCCCTGATGCCCGATCCCTTCTCGCTCCCGTTCATGCAGCGCGCCGCCCTCGAGGTGGTGCTGCTGGCGCCGATCGCAGGGCTGCTCGGCGCCCAGATCGTCCTGCGCCGGCTGGCGTTCTTCACCCACGGGGTGGGCGCCGCGACCTTTCCCGGCCTCGTCGTGGCCGGGGCGACGGGGTTCCCACCCGCGCTCGCGGCGCTCCTCGCCGGCGGCGCGTTCGCGGCCCTGACCGAGCGCTTCCGGCGCCGCGGGGCCTCCGTCGACGCCTCCACCGCCCTGGTCCTCGTCGTCGCGCTCGCCGCCGGGACGATCCTCGCCAGCGACGTGTTCGAGTCCGGCGCCCTCGTCGACCAGCTCCTCTTCGGGTCGCTGCTGGCGATCGGGGACCGTGAGCTGCTCGGCACGGGGATCGCGCTCGCCGTCCTGGCGGGCGCCGCGGTGCTCTGGCGCCGCGACTGGATCGCGCGCGGCTTCGATCCCGTGGCCCTCCCGCACGGCCGGCGGAGCCGCAGCGCCGATCTGGCCCTGCTCGGCGCCGTCGCGGTCGCCGTCGTCGCCGCCCTGGCCGCGGTCGGCGCGGTGCTGGTCGCGGCGCTGCTCGTCGTGCCGGCGGCGACGGTGCGGCTCTTCGCCCCCAGCGTGCGCTCCCTGGAGCTCGGCGCCGCGGCGCTCGCCCTCGCCGAGGGCCTGGGCGGGCTCTGGATCGCCTATCGGCTCGACGTGCCGCCCGGACCGGCGATCGCGGTGCTCGCCGCGAGCTGCTTCGCCCTCTGCCTGGCCGCGCGGGCGTCGGGCGGGCTCGTCGCTGCGGGTGGCGCGGGAGGCGACGATCTGGCGGAGGCGCGGTGAACGCGCCCGGCCGTGACGCCGCGGAGGCGCGAGCGGGCGCCGGCGACCAGTCCCCGGCATCGCCGCTGCTCGCCGTCCGCGACCTGGAGGCCGGCTACGGCACCGGGCCACCGGCCCTGCGCGGGGTCTCGTTCACCGTGGCCGCCGGCACCGCGGTCGCCGTGCTGGGCCCGAACGGGGGCGGCAAGACGACGCTGCTGCGAGCGTTGCTCGGGGACGTCCCGCGGCGGCGCGGCGAGGTGGAGCTGGCCGGCGAGCCCGCCTACGTCCCCCAGACCGACCGCACGCGGCTCGATTTCCCGCTCAGCGCGCTCGACGTGGCGACGATGGGCACCTACGCCGCCACTCCCTGGTACCGGCCGATCGGCGCCGCCCAGCGCCGCCTGGCCCGGGAGTCGCTCGCCCGCGTGGGGCTGGAGGCGGAGGCCGCCTCGCCCTTCGGCGCGCTCTCGGGCGGGCAGCGGCAGCGCGTGCTGATCGCCCGGGCGCTCGCCCGGCGGGCGCGCATCCTGCTGCTCGACGAGCCGTTGAGCGGCGTTGACCGCCCCTCCTCCGAGCGCATCCTCAGGGTCCTCGCCGAGCTG
Organism: uncultured Conexibacteraceae bacterium; assembly: GCA_964487515.1. Taxonomy (GTDB): domain Bacteria; phylum Actinomycetota; class Thermoleophilia; order Solirubrobacterales; family 70-9; genus RHKX01. Next base: position 4,515 of record CAZARJ010000121.1, read on the forward strand.
CGCGCCGAGGGCTGCGCGGTGCTGATGTCGACCCATGACATCGAGCAGGCGCGCGCGCTCGACGCCGTCCTCTGCCTGCACGGTGAGCAGGTCTACCACGGTCCGCCCGCGGGGCTCACCGAGCAGGTGCTCAGGCGCACCTACGGCGACGAGCTGATCGTGCTCGAGGGCGGCGAGCGCGCGGTCGTCGTCCAGCACCACGAGCACTGATGACGGGCGCCGTCGCAGTGGGGACCCTGCTCGACGCCGTCGGCGAGCCCCTCCGGCAGGGGATCACGCAGCGGGCGCTGCTGGAGCTCGTCGTCCTCGGGGCGCTCTGCGGGCCGCTCGGGGTCTGGGTGGTGCTCTACCGGCAGAGCTACGCCGCCGAGTCGCTCGCCCACTCGATGCTCCCCGGCCTCGTGATCGCCGCGCTGATCGGGGCCCCGCTCGGGCTCGGGGCCGCCGCCGGGCTCGCCCTGGCGGCCGCTCTGATCTCGCTCGCCGCCCGCCAGCGGCTGGTCGGCTCCGACATCGCGATCGCGGTCACCGTGACCGGGCTGTTCGGGCTCGGAGCGCTGATCGCGCGGGCGCCCGAGGTGCCGCTCCGGCTCGGCGAGCTGCTCTTCGGCGATCCGCTCAGCGTCACCTCCGGGGATCTCGTCGCCACGGCGCTGCTCGTCGCGTTCGGCCTCGCCTGCCTCGGCCTGGCCCACCGCTCGCTGACCGTCGCCGGCTTCGACCCGGCGTCCGCCTCCGCCCTCGGCGTCCGCGTGGCCCGCGTCGGCATCGCCCTGCCGGCCCTGATCGCGCTCACGACCCTGGTCGCCGTGCAGGCGCTCGGAAATCTCCTGCTGGTCGCGATCATCGTCGGCCCCGCTGCGGCCGCCCTACGCCTGCACGACCGTCTCCGCCCCGCGATGCTGACCGCGACCGCCCTGGCGATCGCCGCCGGCATCGCGGGCATCTACCTGAGCTACTACGCCGGCCTGGCCGCCGGCGCCTCGATCGCCCTCGCCGCCGCAGCCCCCTTCGCCGCAACCCTCCCGCTCAGGCGCTGATCGTGTGCCAGCCAGTCCTTCCGCCGGGAACGCTCTGAGGTTCGCCCATCGGGGCATGTGGGAGCGGGAGCGCCCCGGGGCCAGGCACTCGATGTGAGTAGCCACCCGCCTTGCAGGGAGGGGAGGAACGGGACCCCCGGCCGGCGATCTCCCGCCGCCGACGCCGATCGGGCTTCGAGCAGAAATCCGAAGGCCCCTCGGCTACTGGGGAGGATCACATCGGGATACCGACGCGGATCTCCCCAGTCGCCGAGGGCCCGGGGACACCCGGC
>CAZARJ010000122.1:0-5796 GCA_964487515.1 uncultured Conexibacteraceae bacterium
GAACGCCATGTCCGGGGCGCCCAGCATCAGCGGGATCACGGAGTTGCCGATCCCGGCGAAGATCGGGATCACGAACAGGAAGATCATGAGCGCCGCGTGGGTCGAGAACCGGGAGTTGAACGTCCCCGGGTCGACGATCTGGGTGCCCGGCTGGGCGAGCTCTCCGCGGATCAGCATCGCCATCAGCCCGCCGACCAGGAAGAAGAAGCGGGTCGTGGCGATGTACTGGATGCCGATCACCTTGTGATCGGTGTTGAAGCGGAAGTAGTCGCGCCAGCCGTCCACGATGCCGTGCTCGGAGTGGTCGTCGGGGACCGTGGGCCGGCCCGCCGCCCAGCGCAGCCAGTAGTCGAAGCAGCCGAGCCCGGCGAGGAAGCCGAGCGGGGCCGTGATCGCGGGGACGATCACGTGCGGGTAGCCGGTCTGCTCGGTCTGGAAGATCTCCAGCCCGCTGATCCAGCGCAGGACGACCACGAGCGTGAACCCGAAGGCGGCGCCCAGGACCGTGCCGAGCACGGCGCGCGGCAGGCCCGGCCGGCGAAGCGCCCGGAGCCCCTGCGGCCGACCCGCTGCCGGGCCCCCGGCGCCCGGGCTCGGGGTCGAGATCGTCGCGGTGCTCATCTAAGGCGGCTCGCTCGGTTCATTCCGACCCGGAAACCTAGTTTGCGCCACTCTTCATGTCCAATATCATCCACAAGCTTCATTTATCGGATTTAAGTATGAATGTCGAGCTCCGCCATCTGCGCTACTTCCTCGCCGTCGCCGAGGAGCTGCACTTCGGCCGCGCCGCCGAGCGCGCCCGGATCGCCCAGCCGGCGCTGAGCCAGCAGATCCGCCGGCTCGAGGCGGCGCTGGGGACCGAGCTCTTCCGGCGCACGACCCGGCGGGTCCGGCTGACCGCGGCCGGCGAGGCGCTGATCCCGCACGCCCGCCGCGCCCTGCAGGAGGTCGCCGACGGGCGCGTCGCCGCGGTACGCGCCGCCCGCGGCGAGGTCGGCCGGCTCAGCGTCGGCTTCGTGGAGACCGCGGCGGGCACGATCGTCCCCGCCGCCGTGCAGCGGTTCCGGGCCGAGCGCCCCGCGGTCGAGCTCAGCCTGCGCGAGCTCGGGGTGGCGGAGCAGGTCGAGGGCCTGCGCTCGGGCCGCATCGACGTCGGCGTGGTCCGGGCGCCCGTCGACGCCCCCGAGCTGCAGCTCGAGCCGATCGCCGAGGAGGGGCTGCTGGCGGCGATGCCGAGCGGCCACCAGCTCGCCTCGCGCCGGCGCATCGCCCCGGGCCGGCTGGCCGGCGAGCCGCTCGTCGCCCTCTCGCGCGAGATCGTCCCCGGCCTGCACGACCAGCTCGCCGACACGCTCGGCGGCGGGCTGGGCGGCGTCCGGATCACCCAGGAGGCGACCAGCATCCAGGCCGTGCTCGGCCTCGTCGCCGCGGGCCTCGGCATCGCCGTCCTGCCCGCCTCGGTCCGCAGCCAGCGCCGCGACGGGGTCAGCTTCGTCTCCCTGGTGCCCTCCCCGCGCTCCACGGTCCTGGTCGCCAGCCGGCGCGACCACGGCTCGCCCCTGATCGGCGCCTTCATCGACGCCGCGCGCGCCGGCGCCCCGAGCTAGGAGCTCCCCGCCGCCGTTCCCGCCGGCGCGGCCCCGCCCGATCCCTCTCCGGCGCCCCGGTCCCGCTCCGGCCTCGAGACCCCGACCACGCAGCCGGCGCGATCGGGATCGCGGGGCTCGAAGGTGAGCAGGTCCGCGTCGGGGTCGAGGGCCTTCAGGACGCCGGCGGTCATCCCGCGGTGCAGCGTGCAGATGACCTCAGGATCCTCGCGGACCGACTCCCGGTAGGGGCAGTTGCCGAGCGAGCAGCTGAAGCCTCCCTCGGTGGTCTCGACCAGCGGCTGGAAGCCGAGCGCGGTGAAGGCCCGCCGGAAGCCCTCGTCGAGCTCGCCGGCCGACTCCCCGTCGGGGATCAGCTCGCTGCCGATCTGGCGCCCGATCGACTCCACCTGGGCGAGGTCGGTGTCGCTGGCGACGATCGTGCGCACGAGCCAGCGCGAGAGCTCCTCGTAGCCGCTCGGCGGCGCGCCGCCGGGGGCCGCGTGGGGGCTCACCGACCACTCGTCGCGGGGCCGCCCGCGACCGCGGCGCACCTGGGCGCGCTCGAGCAGGCCCGCCTCGGCGAGCCGGACGAGCTGCCGCCGGACCCCGTTGACGTGCATGCCCATGAGCTCGGCGAGCTCCTCGGTGGGCGCCGCGCGGCGCAGCTTGACGAGCTGGTCGAAAAGCCGCGCCCGGGTGGGGTCGGCAAGCGCATCGGACTGCGCCTGGGGCGTATCCATACCGGAAGCTTTGCACAGGCGACATGTGCAAACAAGCGCCGATCGCCCGGGTGCTGTAATTTTGCCACGTGCGGATGTGTAAAAAAGACCATGAAGGAGGGGCCTCATGACGTACGTGATCACCGAGCCGTGCATCGGGACGAAGGACAACTCGTGCGTCGAGGTCTGTCCGGTCGACTGCATCCACCCGACCCCGGACGAGCCCGACTACGGCAAGCACGAGATGCTCTTCATCGATCCCGACGAGTGCATCGACTGCGACGCCTGCGTGGAGGCCTGCCCCGTGGACGCGATCTACCCGGAGGACCAGGTGCCCGGCGAGTGGCTGCACTACATCGCCAAGAACGCCGACTACTACAAGGGCAAGAGCTGACCGCAGCGGCGACGCCGAGCTGAGCGACCGGTGCGCCGCTCGCGCTTCGACATCGCCGCCGGCTTCTGGCTGGCCGCCGCGCTCGCCGCCGCGATCCTGCGCGCGGCCCACGCCTACGACCACGGGATCTGGCTCGTCGCCTATCTGCTGCTGGTGGGCGCGGTGGCCCAGGCGCTGCTCGGCCGCGGTCAGGCCGCGCTGCTCAGCGACCCGCCGCCCGGGCGCCTCGCCGCGCAGGCCGCGCTCTGGAACGCGGGCGTCGTCCTCGTCCCACTCGGGGTGCTCGCCGACGTGCGGCTCAGCGTCGCCGCCGGCAGCGTGCTGCTCCTGCTCGCGCTCGGCTCGCTCGCGCGGGCGGCGCGCGCCCGGGGGCGGCGCCCGCGCACGGCGGCGCTCCACTCGGCGCTGGTCGTCTTCATGCTGCTCAGCGTCTGCGTCGGCTACCTGCTCAGCGGCGACATCCCCTGGCTCGGCTGACCCGGCGGGGAGCGGGGATTAGCGCTCGCGATCCGGGTATCGGCCCTGCATGGAGGGAGCCGCGCCGCGCATCGACGACTACGGGCTGATCGGGGACGGCAGCAGCGCGGCGCTCGTCTCGGCGGCCGGCTCGATCGACTGGTGCTGCATGCCGCGCCTCGACCACAGCTCCTGCTTCGCCCGCCTGCTCGATCCCGCTGCCGGGCACTGCTCGATCCGGCCGGCCGGGCCTCCGACCGCCACCCGGCGCGCCTACGAGGACGACACGATGGTGCTGGCGACCACGTTCGAGACCCCATCGGGGACGGTCGAGCTGCGCGACTGCTTCGTCGCCCACGACGAGGACGAGGACGGCGACCCGGACGCCGTGTCCCCGCCGCACCGGCCCTCGCGCCTGCTGCGCGTGGCGAGCGTCGTCAGCGGCGCGGTGGAGCTCGAGGTCGAGCTGGCCCCGCGCTTCGACTACGGCGCCCTGGTGCCCCGGATCCGCCGCCACGGGCCCGGCGTGCACAGCGCCACCGGCGGGGACGACGGCCTCGTGATCGTCGCCGACGAGCGCCTGCGCGCCGGCGATCACGAGCTCGGCGGGCGGATCACCCTCCGGGAGGGAGAGCGCCTGCGGCTGCTGCTCGCGAGCACCGCACCCGAGCGCGTCGACCGCGGGCCGCTGGAGCGTCCCGGGCCGGCGGAGCTCGACGAGCTGCTGGAGCAGACCGCGGAGACCTGGCGCGGCTGGGCGCGGCGCCTTCAGTTCGACGGCCCCGACCCCGGCGCCGTGCGGCGCTCGGCCCTCGTCCTGCGGGCGCTCAGCCACGTCCGCACAGGCGCGGTCGCGGCGGCGGCGACGACGTCTCTGCCGGAGGGCCTCGGCGCGAGGGGCGAGCGCAACTGGGACTACCGCTACAGCTGGGTCCGCGACTCCACGCTCGCGGTCCGCTCCCTCGCCGCCGTCGGCTTCGAGCAGGAGGCGGAGGAGTTCCGGCGCTTCATCGAGCGCAGCGCCGCCGGGAACGCCGACGAGCTGCAGGTCCTGTTCGGGCTCGGCGGCGAGCGGCGCGTGCCCGAGCTGGAGCTGGACGAGCTGCGCGGGTTCCGCGGCGCCCGCCCCGTCCGGGTGGGAAACGACGCCGCACGCCAGCTACAGCTCGACGCCTACGGGATGCTGCTCGACGGGAGCTGGCGGCAGCTACGCCGGGGCCACGCGGTCGACGACGACCTCTGGGCGTTCCTGCACGATCTGGTCGAGGCCGCGATCGAGCGCTGGCGCGAGCCCGATGCCGGCTTCTGGGAGGCGCGCACGCCGCGCCGGTTCACCCACTCCAGGGCGCTCTGCTGGACCGCCGTCGACCGCGGGCTACGCATCGCGGAGGCCGAGGGGCGCGAGATGCCCGAACGCCGCTGGCAGCGCGCCCGGGCCGAGATCCGGGCGGCGGTGGAGGAGCGCGGCTACGACCGCGAGCGCGGCATCTTCGTCCGCGACTTCGACTCCGGCGAGCTCGACGCGGCCCTGCTGCGGCTGCCGAGCGCCGGCTTCTGCGCCTGGGACGACGAGCGCATGATCCGGACGACCGACGCGATCGCGACCGGGCTCGACTTCGGCGGCCTGCTGCGCCGCTACGTGGCCGACGACGGCTTCGACGTCCCCGAGGGCGCCTTCCTCGCCTGCAGCTTCTGGCTCGCCGAGAACTACGCCCGCCAGGGCCGCCGGGAGCTCGCCGAAGACGCCTACGAGCGGACGATGGCGACAGCCAACGAGCTCGGCCTGTTCGCCGAGGAGTACGACCCCGGGGCCGGCGAGATGCTGGGCAACTTCCCCCAGGCGCTCACCCACCTCTCCCACCTCGAGGCCGCCCTGGCGCTGGCCGGGGGCTGAGCCGGGGCGGCGCCGGGAGCACGAGGGCGGCGGCATGCCGGGGGCGGGCGGGGCGGCTGCTCAGCGCGCGCCGCCGCCCCCCGGGTACCTCAGCCGCGCGCGCTGATCGGCAGCACGCGGATCTGGCGCTTGCCCTTCTTGCGGGGCGCGTAGATGACCAGCTTGCCGACCCCGTCCGGGCGCGCGAGCGGCCCGTAGTAGAGGTAGGCCTGCTGCGCCCGGCGGATCTTGAACTGCCGCGCCATCGTCTCCTTGCCCGCCGCGCTGACGCGCTCGATCACGACCCGGAAGCGCTGCAGGCGCTTGGTCCGGTCCCCGATCCGCAGCAGCTGCTCCTTCGCGTGCTTGACGAAGCGCAGCTTCGCCGAGCCGCGGGCCTTGCGGGCGGTGACGGCGATCCGGTAGCCGGTGTCCTTGGTCTCGGCGCCGAAGGAGACGGTCGGCCGCCGCGAGCCCCGGGAGCTGCGGTAGCGGAGCTCGTTGCCGCGCGGGGAGAGCCGCAGCTTCGCCACCTGGCCCGGCCGCATGCGGATCCGCTCGACCGTGGAGTCGTAGGTCGGGCCGACGAGCGTCAGCCGCTCGCGCACGGCGCGGGTCAGCTCGCGGCCGTCGATCTTGACCTTGAATGCGACCCGCTTCGGCACGCGGTAGAGGGGCTCCATCGAGTCCTTGGTCGGATCGATCGTCCCGTCGGCGCGCCGCGTCACGCCCGAGGAGCGCGCGATCACCTGCACGCCGGGGATC
>CAZARJ010000123.1:0-2246 GCA_964487515.1 uncultured Conexibacteraceae bacterium
CGGCGGTAGCGCTTGCCGATCGAGCCGCCCTGGTCGTACTCGGCGCCGAGGCGGTGGCGCAGGGACTCGAAGACCTCGCGGGCGCGCTCCGGCATGCCCTCCTTGTTGACCAGGGGGAGCACGGCCACCTTGACCGGGGCCAGCTTCGGATGCAGGTGCAGGACCGTGCGCTTGCGGCCCTCGACCTCCTCGGTCGCGTAGGAGTCGACGATGAAGGCGAGCATCGCCCGGTCGACGCCGGCGGCCGGCTCGATCACGTGCGGGACGTAGCGCTCGCCGCTCTGCTGGTCGAAGTACTCGAGCTTCTCGCCGCTGAACTTCGCGTGCTGGGTGAGGTCGAAGTCGCCGCGGTTGGCGATCCCCTCGAGCTCCGAGTAGCCCATCGGGAACAGGTACTCGATGTCGGACGTGGCGCTCGAGTAGTGCGAGAGCTCGTCGGCGTCGTGGGGGCGCAGGGTCAGGTTCCGGGCCCGGATGCCGAGCTCGGTGTACCAGCGCATGCGCTCGTCGAGCCAGTGCTGGTGCCATCTCTGCGCCTCGTCGGGCGGACAGAAGAACTCCATCTCCATCTGCTCGAACTCGCGCGTGCGGAAGATGAAGTTGCGGGTCGTGATCTCGTTGCGGAACGACTTGCCGATCTGGGCGATCCCGAAGGGTGGCCGCTTGCGCGCGAACTGGAGCACGTTCTTGAAGTTGATGAAGATCCCCTGCGCGGTCTCCGGCCGCAGGTAGACCTCGGAGCCCGACTCGGCGACCGGGCCGACGTGCGTCTTGAACATCAGGTTGAACTCGCGCGGCTCGCTCAGCTCACCGCCGCACTTGGGGCAGCGCAGCTCGCCGTCCGGATCGCCGCCCTCGGCCTCGACCGCCTCGCGCAGATGGTCCTCGCGCCAGCGCTGCTTGCACTTGCCCAGGCACTGCACGAGCGGATCGCTGAAGCCCTCCAGGTGCCCGGAGGCCTCCCAGACGCGGGGGTGCTGGATGATCGCCGAGTCGATCGCGACCACGTCGTCGCGGTCGGTGAGCATCGCTCGCCACCACTCGTTCTTGACGTTGTTCTTGAGCAGGACGCCGTAGTGGCCGTAGTCGTAGGTCGAGCCGACCCCGCCGTAGATCTCCGAGGAGGGGAAGATGAAGCCGCGGCGCTTGCAGAGCGCGACGATCTCGTCGAGGCTGGTGGCGGTCTGTTCGGCGCCGGACACGGGCGGAACCGTAGCTGTTGCGCGTCGCGGCCACTCCCCGGCGCCCCGCATCGCATCCCGATCCCGACCCGGGCCGGCACCCGGCGGTGGCGGGACGCGGGCGCGAGGCGCGGCGAGCCCGGGCGGCCGGGCGATCCCGGTTCCGGCCTATGATGGGCCGTCCATGCCGATCTACGGGTACAAGTGCGACGAGGGGCACACCTTCGAGGTCATGCAGTCGATGTCCGACGACGCGCTCGACAGATGCGAGGTCTGTGGCGCCCCCGCCCAGCGGGTCCTCTTCGCGCCCGCGGTTCACTTCAAGGGCTCCGGCTTCTACACCACCGATTACGCCCGCAAGGGCAGCGCGAAGCCCGCCAACGGCGGCGAGGCGAAGACCGGCGACGGGGAGTCCGGCTCCGGCGGGAAGTCCGGCTCCGACGGCTCGGGCCCCGCGAAGGCCGAGGGCGCCAAGCCCGAGGTGAAGTCCGCCGGGGGCGGGGAAGGCTAGGCCCGGCTCAGTCCCCGCTCACCGCCCTGCGGACCTTCCGGGCCTGGTCCGCCATGTCAGCGACGCGATAGCTCGCGTCGCCGAGGCCCTTCGCCTTCTCCTCGACCCAGTCGATCGTCGTCGCGTCGAGCTTCGGCTTCGGGATCCGCTTCATGCTCTTCTTCAGGTCCGGCTTCGGCATGCTGAGGCCGGAGCCCAGCTTCGGCATGCCCGGGCCCGAGGAGCGGCGGCCGATCAGCTTCGCGGCGTCCTTGCCGTTGCGCTGCACCGCGACCACGCCGGCCGCCCCGAGCAGGGCCGCGCCGACCGCCGCCGCGGGGCGCTTGGCCTTCTCCATGAAGCCGTCGCCGCCCGAGCCGCCCTGGCTCTTCGCGCCGCCGCGCTGCGAGGACCCGGTCGACCGCGAGCTGCCCGAGCCGCCGGATCGGCTCCGCGCCGGACTTCGCTTCGCGCCCGACGACTTCGCGCCCGACGACTTCGCGCCCGACGACTTCGCGCGGCTGCTCGTGCTCTTGCCGCCAGTGCGGCTGTTGCTGGTCTTGCCGGAGCGGCTG
>CAZARJ010000123.1:2346-5793 GCA_964487515.1 uncultured Conexibacteraceae bacterium
TGGTTGCCGTGGTGGCCATGTTCGGTCTCCTTGACTGTCAGCTTCGTGATCTGGACTTGCCGGCGCCCTTCGCCGGGTCGGACCCGTTGCGGCGCCGTCCCGACGCATTGGCGCGCTTCGAGCGCGAGCGACCGGACGCCTTGCGCTCGGTCTTGCGCTTCACCTCGCGATCCTCGATCGTGCCGCGCCAGCCCCGCTCCTCCTTCTCCAGCATCTCGGCGTGCGCCTTGAACCGGTGCAGGTCGCCGCGCACGGCGCGCTTCGTGAAGCGCATTCCGTGGCCGAGCTTCTCGAGCACCCCCTGGGGCTGCACGTCGAGCGTGACCTCGATCCGCGTCAGGCGCGGGGCCAGCTCGTGGAAGGTGACGACGCCGGTGTGGGCCAGGCCCTGATCGACGTCCCACTCGATCCGCTCGTCGGGCCGCTGCTCGACGATCTCGGCCTTGAACTTCCGGTTCACCCCCCAGACCTTCGTCCCGACCGAGATCGTCCCCTCGTCGTCCTGCTGGACGCTGTCGACGCGGTGCATGTAGTTGGGCCAGTCCTCGAAGCTCGTCCACCGGTTGTAGGTCGCCTTCAGTGGCGCCGCGACGTCGACCGCCTGCTGGATCGGCATCCGCCGGCCGCTGCCGGTGGCGTCGCCGCCGTCGGAGCCCTCCGCGTCGTCAGAGCCCCGCTGCTCCCCGGATCCGGAGCCGCCGATCCCGAGCGCGCCGCCGAGCATCGATCCGAGGCCGGACGGCTTCAGCTTCTCGGCCGCCGCGTCGCCGGCGATCTCCTTCGCCTTGCCCGTGGCCCTGTCGGCCGCCTTTCCGCCGAGCTTCGTGAGCTTCGCTTCGCCCGACCCGGCCTTCTCACGTGCTTTGGAGGCCAGCTTGGCGGCGCCCTGCGCCGCGTAGGGGAGGGCGACCAGCGCCGCCCCGGCGGCCGCGAGGCCGGTCGGGTTCCGCTGCACCGTCTTCGCCGCGGACTTCGTCATCTCGCTCATGTCAGCCATCGGGTCACCTCGCTCTCGTGGTTGCTCGTCATGCCGGGTCCCGAAGCAGCTTGTAGACGGCGACGGCCACCCCGGCGCCGGCCGTCCCCGCCATCACGACAGCCCTGAACCTGGAGGGAGCCTCCCCGCCGACCCGATCGCGGATCGCCCCGGCGCTCGCCTTGACGTTCACCGGCCCTCACCGCCCCCGTCCGTCTCCGCGGAGTCGTCAGCTTCGAGCTCCTGAACCCAAGCGGCCGCCCGCCATCCGATCCGCACGTTCCGGTACGTCTCGCCGGGCTCGACGCGCTCGGGCAGGTTGACCCGCTCGTCGCCGGATTCCTGCTCCGCCACGGAGCGGCCCACGAACTCGACCCCGGTCCTCGGCCGCCGCCCGAAGCGCAGCGAGTCGGCGCGGGCGCTCGCCCCGATCTCGATATCGGGCCCGCGCGTCTCGCTCGGCTTTCTGCTGCGCCTGCTCACCGGTCACTCCTCGGCCGCGTCGCGGACGTCGCCGACGACGATCCGCCCGTCCGCGCCGCTGCCTTCGATCTCCTCGAGGTCCACCCCCAGCTCGCTCGCCAGCCGGATCGCCGCCCCGGTCGCGTGGTGCCGCTCCGCGCGCTTCCGGCGCCGCCGCGCGCCCAGCTCCTTGACCTTGCGCGTGGCGGCCATGCCCAGGTCCTTGGCCTCGTCCGACGCCGCCGAGCCGATCTCCTTGGCGACGGTCTTCGCGGCGGCCTTCGCCAGCTTCGGCCCGGTCGGGGCCCCCGCCGCGTCCGTCAGCTGATCCAGATCCAAGCCGCCCGACTCGCCGTCGCCCTGGCCGGAGCCCACCTGGCCCGCCACGTCGCCCACTGCCCCGGCGGTCTGCCCGGCCGCATCGCCGAGCCCGCCGACCACACCGCCGGCCGCCTCGCCCAGCTGGCCGACCGCCCCTCCGGCGCCCTCGCCGACGTCGCCGACGGCTTCGCCCGCCCCCTGGCCCAGCTCGCCGACGCCCTCTCCGGCGCCCTTGCCGATCTCTCCGACCGCGTCGCCGGCGCCCTCGCCGACATCTTCGACCGCGTCGGCGGCGCCCGAGCCGAGCTGCTTCTCGGCGTCGCCGACCTTGCCCAGCGTGTGCTCCCCGCCCGCGCCGACGTCCTCGACCGCCTTGCCGATGCTCTCGATCAGGTCCGGATTGCGATCGAGCGTGGTCATCAGGCGATCGACGATCGCCGCCACGTGGTCGAGCCTCACCTTGAGGAGCGCCTGCGCCTCCACGCCTTTGATGTCGAGCTTGAGCCGGTCGAGGTAGACCTCCACGCCCACGTCCAGGTCGAGCAGGTCGAGCACCTTCGCCTGCAGCGAGACCTGGGCGGCGAGGTCCTCCACCTCGAGGTGGATCGAATCGACCTTGACCACCGGGACGTCGAGGAGCACGTCGGGCGTGTCGCCGGCGTCGTCCCGCTCGGCCTCCGCGTAGGAGCGGTACTCGTGCTCCGCGATGGTCGCCTCGCCGTCCACGTTCTGGGCGAACCGGTACTTGTCGGGCTTCTGGGAGGCGCTCCTGCCCCTGCCGCGTTGCCTGGTCCGCGTCGCCATGATCAGCGACCTCCGCCGGCGAGCTGCTTGGTCCCGCCCCCGACGCCCCGGGCGGCCCGGGAGCCGCCCTTGCCGACCGCACGGGTCGCCTCGCCCGCACCCTTGCCGACGTCGCCGGCCGCCTGCCCGGCTCCCTCGCCGACGCTCCCCAGAGCCTGCTCGCCACCCCTGCCGATCTGCTCGACGGCCTCGCCCGTGTCGCCGAGGGCGTCGCGTGCGCCCCCGCCGACGTGCTCGACCGCCTTGCCGACGCTCTCGAGCAGCTCCGGGTTGCGGTCGAGGGTCGTCATGACCCGGGCGAGGATCCGCGAGACGTTGTCGAGCCGCGCTTTGAGCAGGGCCTGCGCCTCGACCCCCTGGATGTTGAGCGCGACCGTTCCCAGCCGTGCCGCGACGCCGACGTTGAGCTGAACGAGGCTGCGCAGCTCGGCCCGCACCGAGACCGCCGCCCGCAGGTCGTCGACCTCGAGGTCGATCTCGTCGACCTTGACCACGGGGACGTCGAGCAGCACGTCGGGCCCGGCCGCGATCTCCTCCGGGTCGACGATCTCGTAGTCCGGGAGCTCCTCGCGCCCGCGCTTCCGCGCTCCCGGGCGCGCCCCGTCCGGGGAGCCCTTGCTCCGCTTCGAGCGGTTGCTCGACCGCGCGCTACCTGAACCTCTTTGCCATCGGGTGCCTCTCGCCTCGGGTTGCCCTCTCCGCTTCGCCGCGGGACGCGGGTTGCAGCAAGCCGACTCAACGCCGGTGACGGCTCTGGAAGGCCTCTCTCTCCGTAGTTGGAGATACCCCGCCGGTCGGGCCCGCAAACCAGCGCGACGCCGGCGCGACGCCGGCGCGGCGGGCGGCCGGACGCGGGCGAGACCGCCACCGGGGCGGGGGTCGCG
>CAZARJ010000124.1:0-5766 GCA_964487515.1 uncultured Conexibacteraceae bacterium
GTGGCGCATCGACATCTGCACCTGCGCGCAACTTCAACATCAAGTTGTCACCCCCGCTGTAGGCCATGACAGAGCGGCTATTTGGGATCCCAGCTGACCGATGAGCGTGCGCGGAGCATGCGGGGTCACTCCTCCACGACCGCCCCGACATGTGCCTGGAAACCAGGTGACTAGAGGTTTGTCAAGTCCGGATTAGCGGCGCGCGCACCCCGTCGGCGGATCCCGCGCACGCCTCGCTCGCGGCGTCCACGAGGGCGATCGCGCGGTCCCCACGTCCCGGCCCTCGGGGCGATCGTCCCTCTCGGTGCTTCCGACCCCCGCGGCCACCGGCAGCGACGGGCTCGCGCTCCCTGGCAACCGCCGATGAACGGCTCGGTACAGCGGCCGATCGGCTTTCCAGGGTGGTTTGAGAAACGGAAACCAACTGGGGGTTGCGCCCGGCGGACAAATGTGTTTATGATCCTCGCAGCTCAGAGGAGAGCGCAGCAACGGCCTTCCGGTTCGCCGGATTCAGAGGCCCGGGCGAGCGCGAACCTCTCACGCCAGACAGCGATTGGCAGCCGCAGAGCAGGGAGACGATGGGACAGCGAGCGAAGACAACCGCAACTTTGGGCGCCGGCCTCGAGGCCCGCGCAGCGGCTGATCGCCTTGACAGCTCCGCCGCCTCCCCCGGCACCCCGGCGCCGGGGGGTGACAACTTGATGTTGAAGTTGTCGACCCCCTGACGCAAAGTCGAACCTCAAAGACCTTCCGAGGTAGCTGCCGCTGTCGCTCGCTTCGCGCGCTGAGAGCGCCGGACAGGACGATCGTGCTCGAGGCCCTGGCGCCCGTCGCCTGACGGGCGCTTCGCTCAGCGCGAGGCGAGCTCGCGGACGGTCGCCTCGACCAGGTCGGCCGCGCAGGCGACGGTCGGGTAGATGACGTTCTCGGGCGTGTCGGTCATCCGGTGGTAGTTGGATAGGGCCTTGTAGCGATCGATCGCGACCACGGTCGCCGTCGGCACCCCGTGGCGGCTGGTGACGATGCTGTCGGTGCTCGTCCGCGCCCGCATGCCGCGCCGCAGGGGGACGCCCTCCCGATCGGCGACGCGGGCGATCAGGTCGCGCCAGGGGCGATCGAAGTAGTCCTCCATGACCACGCAGCCCTCGCCCTCGAGCAGCGCCAGGGACGGTCCGCCGACCGTCTCCACGTTCAGGACCCAGGTGCGATCGCGGTTCATCTTCGAGAGGTGCCGCTCGCAGTAGCCGTAGATGCCGCCCTGCAGCACCTCCTCGGCGCCGGCCGAGACGAGCTGCACGCGCAGGCCCTCGATCGGCCGCTCGCGCAGCGCTTCGGCGAGAGCGACCAGCACGGCAACGGCGGTCAGGTTGTCGTTCGCGCCGGGCACGACGGGACTGCGCTGGATGTCGGCCATGGCGGCGGTCGCGCCCGCGCTGACGACCGTCCCGGCGAGGGCCAGCTTGCGCCTGCGCGTCAGCCCGCCGAGGGCGGCCAGCAACGGCCCCGCCAACACCCCCCACCAGAGCGGCAGCGAGGTGTCGATGCGCTCGACGACGCCCGGGAGGCGATCGATCAGCGCCTCCTGAAACCCAGGCTCGAAGATCATCCCCGTCTGTGCCGCGTCGTGGTGGGCGAGCACGACGAGCGTGCGCTCGGCATCCCGGTCGCCGGCCTCAGCGACCACGTTCCAGGTCGTGCGCTCGGGGCGAATCAGCCTGCGGAACGGGCGCGCGCCGTTGGAGATCTCGTCGGCGATCAGCCCCAGCGAGGCGAGCCCGCCGATAATCCCCGCCCGGCGCCGCCGGTTGCCCCCGCTCGCCGCGAGGATCCCCGAGCCCGCGCCGATCGCGGCCAGAGCGCCGATCACCAGCGCGTAGTCGCCGCGGAAGCTCGCCTCCTCGACCCGCGCCGGCGCCCCGGCGTCGCCGAGCCGGTCGGCGATCCACGCTGCGGCCTGCCGCTCGCCCTCGCTCCCCGCGCCGCGCTCGATCGGAGCCAGTGTCTCGATCACCTCGCGAAGCGTCGCCTCGGAGGTGCGCGCGGCCGTCTCGGTGAGGGCGGAGTTGGTCGTCACGACGCGCGCAAGGCTATTGCGTCGCGCCCGCCGGCGAGCGCTTTCACCCCGTCTGGCTCCCAACAAGCCATACCGCGCAGCGCTGCCGGCGGAGCTGTCAGCGATCTGTGCCCTCTGAGGGACCAGATCGCTGTCACCTTTCGGTTCGGAAGGTCGCTACGCGCTCGCGGGCGCAGGCGGGGCCGGGCGGCTGAGGCGCTCGAGGAGGTAGATGAAGGACTCGTAGGGCTCGCCGGTGGCTCGTTCGAGGCCGATCTCGCAGGTCCGGTTGGCGCAGAGGTGGGCGTCGCCGTCGAGCTCGGCCACCTCGGCGGCCTCCGTCGCGGTCGCCGACGCGGTCAGCTCGGGATGGAGGAGGCCGCGGTCGCCGGCGAAACCGCAGCAGGTCGCCGTGGGCGGCACCTCGACGCGCTCAGCGAGCGCCCCGGCGAGGCGCTCGAGCTCGGCGTTCAGGCCCAGGTGCAGCGTCGCGCAGGTCGGGTGGACGACCGCGGTGCCGACCTTCTCGGCGATCGTCAGCTCCGGCAGCAGGCGCTCGCTCGCCCAGGCGATCGAATCGAGAACGGTCAGCTTCCCGAAGCGCGCGCGCTCGGCCTCGCCGAGGCGCTCTACGCCCTCGATCAGACCGTGAGTGCAGGAGCTGGCGTCGATCACCACCGGCAGCCGGCCCTCGTCGGTCCAGCGCCAGAGCTTCTTCAGCGTCGCCGCGGCCATCCACTCGGCGCCGCGCGCGTAGCCCTTCGAGCTCCAGGGATGCGAGCAGCAGGTTCCGGCAACGTCCTCGGGGATCCAGAGCGGCTGCCCGGCCCGAGCGGAGACCGCGAGCAGAGCCTCGGGCAACGACGCGGGCTCGGAGGGTCCCCCACCGTTCGCGTCCGCCCCGTCCCCGGCAGAGCGGCCGAAGATCCGGTTCGTGCATGAGGGCAGGTAGACGGCGGCGGCGCCCTCCCGCGCGCTGCTCGGGACCGGTGGAGCGGGCGGCGGCATCGGCGGCTGCCACTCGGGGACGAGATCGGCGCCGATCGCGTGCGCGGCGGCGGCGCTGATCCCGCTCAGCGCCTCGTCGCCGATCGCGGAGGAGATCGCGGCGCCGGCCCGCAGCCCGCCCCTCGCGGCCCGCTCGGCCCCCGCCCAGCGCCTGGCGACCCGCAGCGCCACCCGCTCCTCGCGCGGCCCGTGCTCGGAGCCGCGCAGCTCCCTGACCAGCGCGCCGGTGTCGATGCTGAGCGGGCAGGCGTGCATGCAGCTGCCGTCGACGGCGCAGGTCTGCAGGGCGTCGTACTCGTATTCCTCGATCAGCTTCGCGAGCAGCGGCGAGCCGGCGGGCTGGCGGGCCATCTCGCGGCGCAGGACGATGCGCTGCCGCGGCGTCGTGGTCAGATCGCGACTCGGGCAGACCGGCTCGCAGAACCCGCACTCGACGCAGGTGGTCGCCGACTCCTCGATCTCGGGCGTCGTCTTCAACGCCTCCAGGTGGCAGCCGGGATCGCGGTTCAGGAGGATCCCCGGTCCGAGCACCCCATCGGGGTCGGCAAGGCCCTTGATCCGCCACATCAGCTCGGTCGCCCGCTCCCCCCACTCCCGCTCCACGAACGGCGCCATGTTGACCCCGGTCCCGTGCTCGGCCTTGAGCGAGCCGTCGTAGCGGTCGATGATCAGCTCCACGAGCCGGCCCATGAAGCGCTCGTAGCGCGCCACGTCTTCGGGCTTGGCGAAGTCGGGGGTGAGCATGAAGTGCAGGTTCCCGGCCGAGGCGTGACCCGCGACTCCGGGCAGAAACTCGTGCTCGGCGAGCAGCTCGCGCAGGTCGGTCGCCGCGGTCGCGATCCGCTCCGGCGGCACGCAGACGTCCTCGACGATCAGCGCCGTACCCGGCGGCCGCAGCCGCCCGACCAGCCCGTGCAAGCCCTCGCGGACGCGCCAGTTGAGCGCGATCGTCGCCGGGTCGCGCGCGTAGTCGACGTCGCGGAAGGGAGCGTGGCGCTCCAGCACCTCGTCGGCCGCCGCCTCGCCGCGGGCCAGCTCGTCGGCGTCGGCCCCGGCCAGCTCCACGAGCAGCGCGGCGGAGTCCAGCGGCAGCTCCTTCCAGTGCTCCGGGGTGCCGGGGATCGAGTTGGCGGCGACCATCAGCGCCGGGGCGACCATCAGCTCGACCGCGGTGGCGCCGGCGGCGACGAGCTCGCCTACGGGCGCGATCGCGGCATCGATCGACTCGAAGTGGACCCAGGCGGTGGAGGTCACCGGCGGCAGCGGGACGGTCTCGTAGACGGCCTCCGCGATGAACGCGAGCGTGCCCTCGGAGCCGATCAGCAGGCGGCGCATGATCTCGACCGGCTCGTCGGCGTCGAGGAAGGCGCAGAGCCGGTAGCCGGTCGTGTTCTTGATCTCGAACTTGCGCCGGATCCGGGCGCTGAGCTCGTCGTCGGCGCGGATCTCGTCGCGGATTGCGGCCAGGCCGGCCGCCAGCTCGGGCTCGGCCGCGGCGAAGCGCTCGGCGGCGCCGGGCGCCCCGGTGTCGATCACCGTCCCCGAGGGCAGGGCGAAGGTGAGCTCGGCGACCGTAGAGTAGGAGTCGCGGGTCACCCCGCAGCGCATCCCGCCGGAGTTGTTGGCGAGCACGCCGCCGACCGTGGCCACGTCGGTGGAGGCGGGGTCCGGACCGAGGCGGCGGCCGTAGCGCGCGAGCACCCGGTTGACGTGGCCGAGCACGGTCCCCGGCCGCACCCGCACGCGCGCCCCGCCATCGAGCACCTCGACCCCGGCCCAGTGGCGGCGCACGTCGACGAGCACCGCGTCGGTCTGCGACTGGCCGTTGAGGCTGCTGCCGCCGGCGCGGAACGTGAGCGAGGTGCCCGAGCGGCGGGCGAAGGCCATCAGCTCCGCGACCTCCTCGACGGTCCGCGGCTGGACGACGGCGGTCGGGATCCGGCGGTAGGGGCTGGCGTCGGAGGCGTAGCGGATCAGGTCGCTGGCCCGCCCGAGCAGGCCGCGTTCGCCGACGATCGCGCGCAGCCCGGCGGCCAGGGCGGGCGTGGTCCCGCCGGCGAGCCCGGGATCGGCGGCATCGGGGCTCGGGGCGACGGGAGGGTCGGGGGCGATCCGCGCGGTCTGGGGCTGGAGCAGCGGCATCGCGGCGCTCCGGCGGGCTAGGCGAGCCACATCCCGGGGGCGACCCCGACCTCGATCAGGCCCGGCTCGGTCGCGCCGGCGCGCTCCTCCAGCGCCGCACGCAGCTCCTCGCCGCCCTCGACCCTGCGCGCGTCCACGCCGTAGCCGGCGGCGACCGCGGCGACATCGAGCGCCGGCAGATCCAGCCCCGGCGCGCCCTCCACGCCCTCGGCGAGCGAGAACCACTTGAGGATCGCGTACTCGGAGTTGCGCAGGACGAGGAAGTTGACCGGCACCCGGTAGGCGGCGGCGGTCCAGAAGGCGGTGATCGCGTACTGCGCCGAGCCCTCGCCGATCACGCAGTAGACGGGTCTGTCCGGCTGGGCGATCTGCACGCCGACCGCCGCCGCGAGGCCGAAGCCGAGTCCGCCGCCGCCGCCGAAGAAGTAGCTGCCGGGGGCCGAGATGCGGAGTTGGTTGCGCAAGGCGAGGGTCGTCGACGGGGCCTCGAGGACGACGATCCCGTCTGCGGGGAAGGCGGCGGCGAGGGCGGCCATCGCCTCGGTGCCGGTGATCGGCTGGCC
>CAZARJ010000125.1:0-5729 GCA_964487515.1 uncultured Conexibacteraceae bacterium
GCAGCTCCGCGACGCGCCGCGCCCCGAGCAGGTTGGCCGCCCGCTGGGCGCGCAGGTCGGCCAGCCGCTCGGCGGGCCGCCGCATGCGGCCCGCCAGCTCGGTGAGCCCGGCGTCGTCGATCCGCCGCGGCTCGATCACGACGCCCTCGTCGGCGAGGCGGTGCGAGTCGGCCGGCATGCCGCCAGGCGTCGGCCCGCCGACGTCGGCGTGATGAGCCCGGCTCGCGGCCCAGCCGAGCAGCTCCTCCCCGTCGTGCAGGGGATTGATCAGCGTGATGTCCGGCAGGTGGGTTCCGCCGCGGAAGGGGTCGTTGAGGATCCACATCTCGCCCGGGCGGACGGGCTGGGAGGCGACCGCTGCGACCGCGTCCGGCATCGAGCCGAGGTGGACCGGGATGTGCTCGGCCTGCATGACGAGCTCGCCGTGGGCGTCGAAGAGGGCGGTCGAGCAGTCGCGGCGTTCCTTGATGTTCGGCGAGTGCGCGGCGCGGACGAGGACGGCGCCCATCTCGTCGCAGATCGCGCGCAATCCGCCGGCCAGGACCTGGAGCTCGATCGGGTCGGGATCGCCCGCCATCAACTCTCCCCGTCGCGCTCGGCGACGATCGTGCCGGCGTCGTCGACGAGAGCCCGCCAGCCGGCTGGCAGCAGCAGGGTTGTCTCGGGGAGCTCGAAGGCGCACGGCCCGGCCGCCCGCTCGCCGGCCGGGGGCTCGCCGGAGATCACCTCCAGCGTCGTCTCCGCGGCGCCGAAGACGGCCCGCCGCCGCGTGCGCTGCGGGGGCTCGCCGGTGGCGCGCGGCGGCGTCAGCCTCGTCACCGGGCGGCGGGCGGAGAGCCGCACCGTGACCAGCTCCAGCTCGCCGCCGGGGTCGTGGTAGCCGTAGCGGCGCTCGTGCTCGGCCGCGAAGTCGCGCGCGAGCGCCTCCGAGTCGGGGTGCAGCGGGCCGGGCACCGGCAGCTCGAACGCCTGGCCCCGGTAGCGCAGCTCGTAGACCGCCTCCAGCCGCTGCTCCGCCCCGGCGGCCCCGGGCTCCAGCTCCCCGAGCGCCGCCGCGAGCTCGTCGCTGACCGCCCCGATGCGCTCCCGGGTCAGCTCGGGCCCCCCGAGCATCACGGTCCGGGCCGTATCGCGCCGCCGCTCGGAGGCGACCAGGCCGAGCGCCGAGAGCACTCCGCCGCTGCGGGGGCAGAGGATCCGCCCGATGCCGAGCTCGGCGGCGATCGCGGCCGCGTGCAGGGGGCCCGCGCCGCCGAAGGCCAGCAGCGCGAAGCGCCGCGGGTCGACGCCGCGCTCGACCGTGACCACGCGCAGAGCGCGCACCATCTCCGCGTTCGCCACCTCGACGATCCCGGCCGCCGTCGCCGTGCGGCTCAGCCCGAGCTCCCGGGCGAGCCCGTCGACGGCGCGCGCGGCGGCGTCGCGATCGAGGGCGACCCCGCCGGCCAGGCCGCCCTCCGGGTCGAGGTAGCCGAGCAACAGGTTCGCGTCGGTCACGGTCGGCAGCTCGCCACCGCGCCCGTAGCAGGCGGGCCCGGGCTCCGCGCCCGCCGAGCGCGGCCCCACGCGGAGCGCGCCGCCGGGGTCGCGCCAGGCGATCGACCCGCCGCCGGCGCCGACCGTGTGGACGTCGACCGACGGCAGCTGGATCGGCCGGCCGGCGAGCTCGCGGGACTCCGTGCGGCGTACCTCGCCGCCCTCCACCACGCAGACGTCGCAGGAGGTGCCGCCCATGTCGAGCCCGAGCGCGTCGCCATCCCCGCTCACGCCGGCGAGCAGGCCCGCGCCGACGGCTCCGCCGGCGGGCCCGCTGAGCACGCTCCAGGCGCCCCCCTGCGCCGCCTCGGAGGCGTCGACCACGCCGCCCGAGGACTGCATGATCAGGGGCGCCGGCACCCCGAGCTCGTCGCAGCGGCGGCCGAGCCGCTGCAGGTAGCTGCCGAGCAGGGGGGAGAGGTAGGCGTCGAGGACCGTGGTCGCGCAGCGCTCGTACTCGCGGAAGCGCGGCAGCACCGCGGCCGAGGCGGAGACGTGCAGGTCCCCGAGCGCAGCGCGGACCGCGTCCGCCAGGCGCTGCTCGTGGCTGGGGTCGAGATAGGAGAAGAGCAGGCAGATCGCGACCGACTCCGGCTCCAGGCGCCGCAGCTCGGCGACCACGCGTTCGATCTCCTTTCCGGTCAGCTCGCGGACCACGCCCTCGGGGCCGATCCGCTCGTCGACGCCGATCCGCAGCTCGGGGGGCGCGAGCGGGGGCGGGCGGTCGGCGCAGAGCCGGTAGAGCTCGGGACGGTCCTGGCGCGCGATCTCGAGCAGGTCGGTGAAGCCCTCGGTGGCGATCAGCGCGGTGCGCGCGCCGCGCCGCTCCAGCAGGGCGTTCGTGCCCACGGTCATCCCGTGCGCGAAGTGGTCGACCGCGCCCGGATCGGCGCCGGCCTCCGCCAGCACCGCCTCGATCGCAGCGCTCACCCCGAGCGACTGGTCGGCGGGCGTGGTCGGCGACTTCGCGGTGTGGACGCGGCCGTCGGCCAGCAGGACAGCATCGGTGAACGTCCCGCCGACGTCGACTCCCAGCAGCATGCCGGGCATTGTCCCGATCGGGGCCGGGGCCCGGCGCCCGCCCGGCGCCGGGCCCTCAGCCGGCGCCGCTCAGGCGGCCAGGGCGACGTGCGCTTCGGCCTCCGTCGCGGGCTCTGCCTGAGCCTCGGCGACCGCGCCCAGGTCCTCCTCGAGATGCTTGTGGGAGGGGCAGTAGTCGCAGCCGGGAAGGGGCTCGCGCTGGCAGGGCGTGCCGCGCCGCGTGTGGGCCCGGCATTCACGTTCGCCGGAGAGCGCGAGCTCCTCGTCCGGGGCCGTGTCCAGGTAGCGCAGGGCGAGCCTGACGTTGCGGTCGACGACCCGGTAGACGAAGAGCTGCTCGTTGATCGGGAAGTAGTTCCGGACCTCGGTGAACAGCGTCTTGGTCGGATGCGCGAAGTAGCGGCGATCGGTGAGCAACCGCTCCATCGTCGACTCGCAGGCGCTCAGCACGCGCTGTCTGCACTCGCCTCCGCCCCCCGGGCCCGTTCCCAGCTTCGGCGCCAACTCCCTGTAGATCGAACGACTGAACTGATACATCGTCCCTGCACCTCCAAATCGAGGATGGCTCTATGCCACTCGCAGAAGAGTGTGCCGATTCGCATATGAAGTTCGCCTGCGCCGAGGTTAAGCTCGGGTTAAGCGGTGAATCAGCCGACCGGGGTGGCCCAGGACTCGAAGCGGGTGCCGCCGTCGGCGTCGACGAGCAGGTGGCGGTGGTCGAGGCCGGGGTCGGTGGCCGGGAAGTCGATCCGCCGGTGGACCCCGCGGGACTCGCGCCGCGCCAGGGCCGAGGCGGCGATCAGCCGGGCGAGCGGGTAGGGATCGCCGCGCAGCCGCTCCAGCCGCTCGCGGTCGCGTTGCGGGCCGGCCAGCGCCCAGACGGCCGCGCGCGTCTCGTCCGTGGGCCCGGTGAACGCGGGCCCGGGCTCGGGCAGCGAGCGCGCGGGCGCCGGGCACTCCAGCGCCGCGCGCGCGGCCCGGGACCCGAACACGAAGCACTCGCTGAGCGAGTTGGACGCGAGGCGGTTGGCGCCGTGCAGCCCGGTGCAGCCGGCCTCGCCGACGGCGAACAGCCCGGCCAGCGTCGTGTGGCCGTGCGGGTCGGTGCGCACCCCGCCGATCAGATAGTGGGAGGCGGGGGCGACGGGCACCGGGGCGCGCTCGGGATCGAGCCCGGCGTCGCGCAGCATCGCGGTGATCGTGGGGAAGCGGTCCGCGGGGACGCCGCGCAGATCGAGCGCCACCGACGGGGTGCCCTGCTCCGCCATGCGCTCGAGGATCGCGGCGCTGACCTCGTCGCGCGGCGCGAGCTCATCGGTGAAGCGCTCGCCGGCCGCGTCCAGCAGCAGGGCGCCCTCGCCGCGCAGGGCCTCGCTGATCAGGGCGCCGTCATAGCGGCTGCCCGGCAGCGCCAGGGCGGTGGGGTGGAACTGGCAGAGCTCGAGGTCGGCGAGGACCGCGCCGGCCTGGTGGGCGAGCACCGCGCCGGCCCCGATCGCGCCGCGCGGGTTGGTGCTCCGCCGCCAGAGCGCCGCGCCGCCGCCGGTGGCCAGGATCGTCGCCCCGGCGCTCACCGGGCCGCGGTCGGTGAGCACCCCGTGGCAGCGCTCCCCGTCGGCGTGCAGGGAGTGCGCCGAGGCGCCCTCGAGCACCTCGACCCGGGGGTGGTCGGCGGCGAGCCGGGCGAGCGTGCTGCTGAGAGCCCGCCCGGTCTCGGCGCCGCCGGCGTGCACGATGCGACGGCGCGTGTGGCCGCCCTCGAGGCCGAGCGCCAGGCGCCCGTCGCCGTCGAGGTCGAAGCGCACGCCGCGGCGCATCAGGCCCTCGACCGCGGCCGGGGACTCCTCGGCGAGGATCGCGACCACGGCCGGGTCGCAGAGCTCCCGCCCCGCCCGCAGCGTGTCCTCCGCGTGCCGGGCGGGGGAATCGTCGTCGGCGATCGCGGCGGCCAGGCCGCCCTGGGCGCGAAAGCTGGCGCTCTCGGAGAGGGGCTTGCGTGAGATCAGGCAGACGCGCCCGCCCCCGTCCGCGGCCTCGAGCGCGACGTGCAGGCCGGCCGCGCCGCCGCCGACGACGGCAACGTCGTAGCGGTCGCGGGGCTCGGCGGCGGAGGGCATCAAGGGGGCGGTACGGTATCCGCCCTGGATGGCTCTCTACTTCCGCCATCGCTCCCCACACGCCCACGAGACGGGCGCACACCCTGAGAACGCGGGCCGGATCGAGGCCATCGAGCGCCTCCTGGAGGGGGCCGGATGGCCCGGCTTGGAGCTCGTCGAGCCGGCGCCCGCCCCGCGCGAGTGGCTGCTGCGGGTGCACGGGGAGGACCATCTCCGCCGGCTCGAGGAGCTGGACCGATCCGGCGGCGGGGCGATCGACCCCGACACGCTCGTCGCGCCGGGCTCGTGGGAGGCGGCCCGCCGCGCGGCGGGGGCCGCGGGGGAGGCCGCCGAGCGGCTGCTCGCCGGGGAAGCGGATGCCGCCCTCTGCGCCCTGCGCCCGCCCGGCCACCACGCCGAGCCCGACCGGGCGATGGGCTTCTGCCTGCTCAACAACGCCGCCGTCGGCGCGGCGCACGCCCTCGCCTCCGGAGCCGGCCGGGTGGCGATCTTCGACTGGGACGTCCATCACGGCAACGGCACCGAGCGGGTCTTCGCCGCCACCGGCGACGTGCTCTACGTGAGCATCCACCAGAGCCCCCTCTATCCCGGCACCGGGGCGGCCGAGGAGGTCGGCGAGGGAGCGGGCCGGGGCTACACCGTCAACCTGCCGGTCCCCGCCGGAACCGGCGGCGAAGGCTTCATCGGCCTCACCGAGCACGTGGTCGCGCCGCTCCTGCGGGCTTACGCGCCGGATCTGATCGTCGTCTCCGCCGGCTACGACGCCCATCGCGACGACCCGCTGGCGGGCTGCCTGCTCGATGACGACGACTACGGGGAGCTGGCCGCGTGGGTGCGCGTCGTCGCCGCCGGGCTCGGGGTGCCCGTCCTCCTCTGCCTCGAGGGCGGCTACGCGCCCGCGGCCCTGGCGCGCTCGGTGCTGGCGACGGTGCGGGCCCTCGCGGACGGGCGCGACCCGGAGCCGGCCGGGCGGCCCGCGCTCGCTCGCGAGGCCCGGGAGCGGGTCAGCCGCGCCGGGTCCCTGGGAGAGCGGGC
>CAZARJ010000126.1:0-5697 GCA_964487515.1 uncultured Conexibacteraceae bacterium
CTGCTGCGCCGCGGCGCCGACGCGCTCACCCCGGGCGGCTACGGCGCCCTGCCTGTGGCCCGCGAAGACCTCGTCCGTGCCGCCGAGATCGCCGCCGCGGGCCGGAGGCCCCCCGGCCCCGCGCCGTGGAGCGCCGGCGAGCCGCTGCGCGTCGCCTGGGTCTGCGGGCCGGCGGGCGAGGGCTCCGGTGGCCACACGACGATGTTCCGGATGGTCGCCGCGCTCGAGCGGGCCGGCCACCGGTGCAGCGTCCACATCCACGACCGGCACGGGTGGGAGATCGGGGAGCACCGGCGCCGCATCCGGGCATGGTGGCCATGGATGGACGCCGAGGTCCGCGACCTCGCCGAGGGGATCGAGGACGCGCACGCGATCGTCGCGACGAGCTGGGAGACGGCGTATCCGGTGCTCGCCTCGCCGGCCCTGGGGGCGCGCTGCTACTTCGTGCAGGACTACGAGCCCGCCTTTCACCCCGCGGGCAGCATCGCTCTGCTCGCCGAGGCGACCTACGGGTTCGGCTTCCACGGGGTGACCGCCGGCCCCTGGCTGGCGCGGGTGCTGCGGGAGAAGCACGGGATGCCCGCGGAGCACTTCGGCTTCGGCTGCGACGCTGAGCGCTACCGGCTCGACCCCTCGCCCGGCGCCGGCGACGAGCGGCGCGACGTCTGTTACTTCTGCCGGCCTTCGACCCCGCGCCGCGCCCACGACCTCGCCGTCGTGGCCCTCGACCTGTTCGCGGCCCGCCGCCCGGACGTGACGATCCACGCCTTCGGGGAGCCGGCCGGGCGGCTGCCGTTTCCGGTCGTCGACCACGGGTTGCTCACGCCGGACGAGCTGAACGCGCTCTACAACCGCTGCGTGGCGGGCCTCGTCCTCTCGGCCACCAACGTCTCGCTGGTGCCGCACGAGATGCTCGCCGCGGGCTGCATCCCGGTCGTCAACGATGCCGAGCACAACCGTGTCGTCCTCGGCAGCGATCAGGTCAGCTACGCGCCACCGACGCCCTTCGGGCTCGCGGAGGAGCTCTCGCGGCTGCTCGGCCGCGGGCCGGCCGAGCGCGCGGCTGCGGCGCGCGCAGCGGCCCGGGTCGAGCTGGGCACCTGGGCTGATGCGGGGCACCGGGTCGAGGCGATCCTGCGCCGGGTGGTCGGGTCCGGCCAGCCGGCGGGAAGCCGCACGGCTGCGGCGGTCGGCCCGTGAGCCGGCCGCCCGGGGCGCCCCCGTCGGGCAGCGGCAGCGCGGCGCCGCTGGTCAAGGTGATCGTGCCCTGCTACGGCTACGCCGATCTGCTCGAGGGTTGCGTGAGCAGCGTCCTGGGCCAGAGGGGGGTCGAGGTGCGGGTGCTGATCGTCGACGACTGCTCGCCCGATCACACGGAGGCCGTCGCGGCGCGGATCGCGGCCGCGGACGGGCGCGTCTCCTATCGCCGCCACGATCGCAACCAGGGCTTGACCGCGACGGCCAACGAGGGGCTCGCGTGGGCGCGGGACGGCGACTGCACGCTGCTGCTATCCGCCGACGACCGGCTCGTCCCGGGGGCGCTCGGGCGGGCGGCGCGGGTGCTCGCTGAGCATCCGGGGGTCGGCATGGTCTACGGCCGCGCGCCCTGCTTCGGGGCCGACCCCGCGCCGCGGCCCGGCGGCCGCTACCGGGGCGCGAGGGTCTGGAGCGGTCCCGACTGGATCCGCCGCCGCTGCCGCTCGGCGCACAACTGCATCTCCTCCCCCGAGGCCGTCGTGCGCACCGCGGTGCAGAGCCGGGTCGGCGGCTATGACCCGGCCTGCCTGC
Organism: uncultured Conexibacteraceae bacterium; assembly: GCA_964487515.1. Lineage (GTDB taxonomy): Bacteria > Actinomycetota > Thermoleophilia > Solirubrobacterales > 70-9 > RHKX01. The sequence continues at coordinate 1,789 of CAZARJ010000126.1, forward strand.
ACGCCGGCGACCTCAACATGTGGCTGCGGATCGCCGCCGTCTCGGAGATCGCCTTCGTCCGCGGCGCTCCGCAGGCGCTCTACCGGGTCCACGCCGGCAGCATGCTCCGCAGCGATCCCGATCCGCTGCTCGACCTGACCGAGCGCCGGACCGCCTTCGAGCGCTTCTTCGCCGGCGCCGGCGGGGCGCTCCCCGGGGCCGGCGCGTTGCGGGCGACGGTCCGCCGGACCCTGGCCCGCCAGGCGCTCTGGCAGGCGAGCCGCGCCTACGATCGCGGCGAGGTGGAGGGGGACGGCCGCGCGCTGGTCGGCGAGCTCGTCGCCTTCGCGCTGGCGACGTCCGCGGAGACCGAACGCCTGCGCGAGTGGCACGGCCTGCGCCTCCGGCAGCGGATCGGGTCCGGCCGATCGATCTGGTTCCCGCCCTTCCTGCTCACCGGCGCCGCACACCGCGGCCGCAGCCACGCTGCCGCGCTGCGCCGCCGCCTGCGCGGGGTGTAGCTCGGCAGGGTGCCGCGCGCCCCGCCGAGAGCATCCGGGGAGGCCCTAGCAGAGGTGGCGCTTCGTCCGCCGGGCGCGCTGGGCCGCCCTGCGGGCCCGGCGCAGCTTCTTCCGCGCCCCCCGCTTGGCGCGGCGGCCGTCGGCCCGGCGAACCCTGCGCTTCCATCGCTGGACGCGGCTTCGCGCGCGCTTCAGCTTCGCGCGCGCCCGGCCGCAGGCCTCGTCGCCGATCCGGGCCCCGCGGTTCAGGCCGTCGCCCGCGTTGCCTCTTCCGCGCGAGCCCCGGGCGAGCCGGAACCCGTCGTAGGTCGTCGGGCTCGATCCCCCGACGTAGGTGGGGCGGCCGCGGATCTCGCCGGGGCCGCGGGGACGCTGGTGGGCGAGCAGGTTGTGCGAGCGCCTGGCGACCGTGGCGCTGCCGCCGCCGACCGCGACCATGCTCAGGATGTTGTCGGCGATCACCGTTCCCCGGCCGGGCGGGGCCCCGGACTTGGACCCGATCGAGACGATTCCGCAGCGCTGGTTGAAGGCGCAGTCGCCGTCGGCGAAGGTGTTGTGGCGGATCCGGGAGCCCTCGTCGGACCAGAGCGTGACCGCGTAGGGGTAGCCGTTCGGGTCGCCGCGGATCACGTTGTCCTCGATCAGCTCGCCGCGGGCGCCGTCGGGGGCCATGATCGCGTCCGGGACCGAGTAGAAGAAGTTGCCGCGGATCACCGTGTTGCGGGAGCCGTAGAGCTGGATCGCGTCGGTGTGGACGTCAGAGCCGCCGGGCTCGAGGTCGTGGAACGTGTTGCCGATGATCCGGGTTCCGTTGGAGCCGTTCTGGATCCCGTCGCTGACCCCGCCCCGGAACTCGCTGTCGCGGATCGTGATCCCCGACGGGCGGGAGGTGCTCTCGGGCAGCCAGACCCGCCCCTCGGCGCAGCCCGAGCACTTGTCCCAGTCGCGGTGGACGTTGCGGGCGAAGGTGATCGCCGCGTCGGCGAGCTCCCCCGTCCGGAAGGTCACCTGGCCGGGGACGTCCGAGTTGCGGACCGTGATCTCCCGGGTCCGCCGGTCGGCGAGCACGGCGCCGGTCAGGGTGATGCCGTCGATGACGATGTTGCGGGCCGGGTCGAAGTCGAGGCGCATCGACGCCGTCCCGCGGCGCTCTGCCTTCAGGGTCACCGTCCCGGCCTTCATGCCGCCCCGGAAGGTCCCGTAGTCCCCCGGCGCGAGCGCGATCGTCGCGCCCGGCTTGGCGCGGTCGAAGACCCGCTCCAGCGTCGCCGGGTCGGCGCGGATGCCGGTGACGCGCGGCGCCCGCCCCGCCTTCGCGCCGGGCCCGCCGGCCGATGCCTCGCCGGCCGGGACCTCCACGCTGCCGCTCGTGCTCGCCTCGGCGACCGCGCAGGGGATCGCGAGCAGCGCCGCAAGCGCGACCACGGTCCGTTGTCGCATGCGATCTGGGATTGGCTTCGCGCTCTCCGGGGGCCGCCGGGTGGGCGGGCGTGCTCTCAGGCTCAACGATGCCACAGCGGCGCCGCTTCCACGTGATCGGCGGGGCGGTGGAAGCCGGCGCCCGGGCACTGCGTTCCTAACCAGCGGATGCTCGCTCCCGAGAGATCCCGGCGAACGAGACGGCGGACGGGCGCATCGCTCGCCCGCCGTCTCGGGAGTCGCCGCGTGCGTCCCGCGATGGAGACGCTCGCGCAGCGCCCGCGGATCTGGAAGTACCGGGCGCTGTCGACCTGCCGGCGCGTCAGCGGCGAGCCCGTCCTCCTGCAGCCGATCCTGGTCGTCGGGCCGGGGGCGGTGGCGCTCGGCGACGGGGTCCAGTTCGGCTGGCGGGCTTCGCCCGGCTTCTACAGCGGCTACTGCTACCTGGAGGTGGCGCGAGAGGAAGCGCGGATCGAGATCGGCGATCGCACCGAGCTCAACAACGGGGCGATGCTGAAGTCCGCGGGGGCCGGGATCCGGATCGGCAGCGACGGGCTCTTCGGGGTCGGCGTCGAGATCTTCGACAGCGACTTCCACGAGCTCGCCCCCGCCCGCCGCCACGACGGGCAGCCCCGGCTCGCTCCGGTCGAGGTGGGGGACAACGTGTTCGTCGGCATGGGCGCCCGCATCCTCAAGGGTGCGACGATCGGCTCCGACTCGGTGATCGGCGCCGGGGCGGTCGTCACGGGGACGATTCCGGCAGGGGTCGTGGCCGCTGGAAATCCGGCGCGGGTGATCAGGGAGCTGTGAGGTGGACGCGCATCATCCCGACGCGGACGGCGCGGCGGGATGGGCCCGGGACGTACGCAGCAACGAGGATCTGACCGAGGCCGCCGCGTCGGGCCTGCGCTGGATCGCCTGGGCGCGGGCGGCGATCGAGCTGATCCTGGTCGGGTCGATGGTCGTCCTGGCCCGCCTGATCCCGCCGGCCGAGTTCGGGATCTTCGCCGTCGTGGTCGTCGTCCACGAGCTCGCCGTCTCGATGCCGATGGAGGGCATCGGCAGCGCGATCGTCCAGCGCCGCTCGATCACCGCCGACCACCTGCGCGGCGGCCTCCTGCTCAGCCTCGCGGTCGCGGCGGCGCTGACCGCGGTCACGTTGCTCGTCGCCGCGCTGCTGGTCGAGCCCCTCTTCGGGGGGCGGACGGCGACGCTGATCATGGCGACGACGCCCTACTACACGCTCGGGGCGATCTACGCGGCGCCGATGGCGGTTCTGCGCCGCCGGCTCGACTTCCGCCGGCTCAGCCTCGTCGAGCTGAGCCTGAACGCGGCCCGCGTGATCGCGACCCTCGCCCTCGCGCTGGCGGGCCTCGACGCGGAGGCGCTGGTCTTCGGGAGCATGGCCGGGATGGCCGTGGCGCTGGCTCTGGCGCTCCGCTTCGCGCCTGTGCCCTGGCCGCGCCGGCGCCCCCGGGCGATGCGTGACCTGCTCCCTTACGGCGGGCCCGCCGCGCTGGCGTCGCTGGCCTGGGCCGGGTTCCGCAACGGCGATTACGTGATCATCGGCGGGAGCCTGGGGGCGACGCAGGCCGGGCTCTACTGGCGCAGCTACCAGCTCGCGGTCGAGTACCAGCGCAAGATCAGCGTCGCGATGGCGCAGATGGCGTTCCCCGTCCTCGCCCGCACGGCCGGGGCCCGGGAGCTGCTCGAGCTCCGGCAGCGCATGGTCCGGCTGCTCACCGTGGTCCTGTTCCCGCTCCTGGCCCTGCTCGCCGTGCTCGCTCCGGTCGCGGTGCCCTGGCTGTTCGGTCCCGCCTGGGAGCCGTCGGTGCTGCCGGCGCAGATCCTGGTGCTCGGCGGCGCCGCGACGCTGACCATCGACGCCTGCGGGGCGGCGCTGATGGCGGTCGGGAGGGCCCGCGCGCTGCTCGGATACGGCATCGCCCACTTTCTCGTCTACGCGCTCGCCGTGCTGCTTGTGGCGCCG
>CAZARJ010000127.1:0-5661 GCA_964487515.1 uncultured Conexibacteraceae bacterium
CGATCGGCGGCGGCACCGACGAGATCATGAAGGAGATCCTCGGACGCAGCATGGGACTCTGAGCCGCCGCGGCGGTGCGACCAGACGCAAACAGATTTGCGAATAGTGCAACCAAACGCTAATCTACTTGCACATGGTTACAAGGCGATTCTGGATCGACGCCGTCGAGCGCGCATGGGACAGACGATCCGTCGTCTGGCTCGCGGGGGTGCGCCGGTCGGGCAAGACGACGCTCTGCAGGAGCCTCGAGGAGATCGACTACTTCGACTGCGAGCTTCCCCGCGTGAGACGCGAGCTCGACGACCCGGAGGCATTCCTCTCCGGCACCGCCGGGCGAAGGATCGTCCTCGATGAGATCCATCGGCTCGCGAATCCCTCGGAGCTGTTGAAGGTCGCCGCCGATCACTTCCCCGATACCCGCGTGCTCGCGACCGGCTCCTCCACGCTCGGGGCAACGGCAACATTCAGCGACACGCTCACCGGCAGGCGAGAGACGGTCTGGCTGACTCCCATGATCGAGGCCGATCTCGCCGACTTCGGCAACGAGGATCTCTTCCACCGGCTGCTGCACGGCGGGCTGCCCCCGTTCTTCATCGCCGGGGAGATGCCGGCGCGCGAGATGCAGGACTGGATCGACTCGTACTGGGCAAAGGACGTCCAGGAGCTGTTCCGGCTCGAGCGGCGCTGGTCATTCCAGCGGTTCGTCGAGCTGCTCTTCCTCCAGAGCGGCAGCATGTTCGAGGCAAGCCGGTTCGCGGCGCCATGCGAGGTCAGCAGGCAGACGATCTCCAACTACCTGGCCGCGCTGGAAGCAACCCTCGTCGTCCATGTCGTCCGGCCGTTCAGCGCGCGACGGTCGAACGAGATCGTTTCGGCGCCGAAGGTCTACGGCTTCGACACTGGCTTGATCAGCCATTTTCGCGGCTGGGACTCGCTGCGACCGGAGGACCGCGGCGATCTCTGGGAGCACTTCGTCCTCAATGAGATCCAAGGGACCCTTCAACTGCGTAGCGCCCGCTACTGGCGAGACAAGCGCGGCGCCGAAGTCGACTTCGTGGTGCCTAGGCGGGGAAACCGGGGACCGATCGCGATCGAGTGCAAGTGGCGCGCCGACACCTTCGAGCCCAGCTCGTTGCAGAAGTTCCGCCGCCGGTATCCCGACGGACCGAACTACGTGATCGCCACCGATGTGGAACGCAGCTTCACCCGACGGCACGGCGAGCTCGAGGTCACCTACACGTCACTCGAAGAAGCGGTCGGCGCCCTCGCGGATCAGCCGATCGCACCCTGGGGCGGGGCCGCGTCGTGAGCGCTGAGCGAGAAATGGATCAGGACGTGGCGGCGCTCGGGGGGCCGCGGCGGCTGGAGCCCGGCGACCTGGAGCGGGCGACGAGCTCGATCGCGCGGGCCTTCGCCTGGCACGAGCCCTTCGGCGCCTGGGCGCTGCCCGACCCCGCCGACCGCGAGCAGCGGCTGGCAGCGCGGATCCGGGCCGACATCCGCGACCGCTTCCTGCCCCACGGCGAGTGCTGGACGATCGGCGCCGGCGCCTGCGTGACGCTCTGGATCCCGCCGATCTCCACGCCCGGCACCGAGTCGCTGCGCGAGCGGCGCAGCGAGGCCGACTACGCGGAGTACGGCGAGCGCGCCGACGCCCTGCGCGCGGGCGACGAGCTGCTCGCCTCCCTGAAGCCACCCGAGGACCACTGGTACCTGGACACGATCGCGACGGCGCCCGAGTGGCGGCGACGCGGCCTCGGCGCGCGGTTGCTCGACCACGATCTGGCGGTTCGCGACGCGGCCGGCGACGCCTGCGTCCTCGACACGCACACGCCCGAGAACATCGCCTTCTACGCGCGCCGCGGCTTCGAGGTCACCGCCGAGGGACAGCTCCCCGGCGGGCCGGACCTCTACGTGATGGTGCGCCCGGCGCGCTGACCGCGGCGAGGCGGCTGGCCCCATCCGCACAAGTCGCCACGGACGCGCGAGCGACACATCCGTGTGGAGCTATCTACTGGGGAGGACTACGTCGGGATACCGACGCCGGACTCCCCAGTGGTTCCACGAGCGAGACGGCCCGCCGCCACTGGGGCGAGTTACATCGATATTCCGACGTGGATGTTCCCAGTACGCCGGGATGCCGATGCGGATCTCGCCAGTGGGTTCCCGGCTCGCCCTGCCGTGGCGCCGCCGTGGGCCTCCGGGGGCGCCCAGCCCGACGGTCGCTGATTAGAGTCCGGTCCAACCAGAACCTGAAAACGACCGGAAATCTGAGGGAGAGCGACTGACATGGGACTTCTCGACGGCAAGGCGGCGATCATCACCGGCTCGGCGCGCGGCATCGGCCGGGCGACGGCGGAGCTGTTCGCCCGCGAGGGCGCCAAGGTGCTGATCAACGACATCGACGGCGACGTGGCCGAGCAGGCGGCGAGCGAGATCGACGGCGAGACGGCCGTATACAGCGGCGATCTGACCGCGCCGGGGGCCTGCGACGGGCTCGTCGAGGCGGCGGTCGAGGCCTTCGGATCGGTCGACGCGATCGTCAATAACGCCGGCTACACCTGGGACGGCGTCGTCCACCGGATGACCGACGAGCAGTTCCAGGCGATGCTCGAGATCCACACCGTCGTCCCCTTCCGGGTGCTGCGCGCGATCGCCCCGCACTGGCGCGAGGCGGCGAAGAAGGAGCGCGAGGAGGGCCGCGAGGTCTTCCGCAAGATCGTCAACGTCTCCTCCGTCTCGGGCACGATGGGCAACGCCGGGCAGGCCAACTACGCCTCGGCCAAGGCCGGCGTCACCGGGTTGACGAAGACGCTCGCCAAGGAGTGGGGCCAGTTCAAGATCAACTGCAACGCGGTCGCCTTCGGCTTCGTCGAGACGCGCCTCACGGCGGCGAAGGAGAACGCGAACGAGATCGAGCGCGAGGGCGAGAAGATCGAGCTCGGCATCCCGGAGCAGATGCGCCAGATGGCCTCGATGATGATCCCGCTCGGCCGCCCCGCCCAGCCCGAGGAGGCCGCCGGGCCGGTGCTGCTGCTGTGCAGCGAGTACGCCAACTACATCCACGGGCAGGTCATCAACGTGACCGGGGGCCAGTTCACCGGCATGTACTCGTAGGGACCCGCGGCAGGGGAGCTCCGCCGCCCGCAGCCCGCGGGCGCCGGGGCCTCCCCCGCCCCGGGTGCTCGCCCGGCCTACTCGATGATCTCGGCCTCGGGCGCCTTGCCGGACGGCAGGCCGACGAGGGCGACCAGGAAGGCGAGCGCCATCGCGCCGGCCATGACGTAGAAGACGACCTCCGACGACTGCGCGAAGTCACCCTGGACGGCGGCGAAGATCTCCTTCGCCTTGTCGCCGGCCTGCTGGGCGAACTCGCCGCTCGCCGAGCCGCTGCCGGAGCCGCTGAGGGCGGTGGCGACCTCGTCGGCCTTCTCCTTGGGGACGCCGAAGCGGCCGAGCGAATCCTCGATGTGGAGGCGGTTCTGGGCGATCATGATCGTGCCCAGGATCGCCAGCCCGAGGCTGGCGCCGAGGTTGCGGGCGGTCTGCGTGATCCCCGTGACCTCCCCGTAGCTGGTGCCGGGGGCCCGGTTCAGGGCATCGGTGCTGACCGGGCCGAGCACGAAGCCGGCGCCGACCCCCGAGAGGACGACCTTCCACCAGTGGGCGCTGAAGTCCATCGCCGGCATCGCCTCGGCCCAGAGCACCAGGCCGACCGCGCCGAGCGCGCAGCCGAGCAGGACCGCCGGGCGGGCGCCACGCGCGTCCAGGATCCTCCCGCCCCACTGGGCCGCGAAGACGTAGCCGAGGAAGAAGGTGCCGATGTAGAGGCCCGCGTTGGAGGCGTCGTAGCCGAGCGAGATCTGCGCGTACATGCTCGCGAAGAGGAACAGGGGGACGAAGGCGACCGAGATCAGCAGCAGGACGAGGTTGTCGGCGGCGAACGCGCGGTTGGCGAAGATCCGCACCTGCATCAGCGGGTGGTCGGTGCGCAGCTGGGAGCGGACGAAGACGACCATCAGCGCCGCGCCGACCACGATCGAGGCCCAGGTGACGACCGCGTCCCAGCCCCAGTCGCTCGACTGCTGCAGGCCGAGCACGAGCAGGCCCATGCCGAGCGCGAAGAGCACCGCGCCGCGGTAGTCGAGCGGCGCCGGGCGGCGGGTGTCGTCGGGCCGCGCCTTGATCGTCAGGGCGATCGCGATCAGGGCGACCGGGACGTTGATCCAGAAGATCGCCCGCCAGGTGACGTCGATCAGGTAGCCGCCGGCGATCGGGCCGAGCGCGGTCATCGCGCCGGCGACGCCGAAGAACACCGCCAGGGCCCGGCCGCGCTGATCGCGCGGGAAGGCCGCGACGACGATCGCCAGCGCGGCGGGGAACATGATCGCCGCGCCCGCGCCCTGGATCACGCGGAAGACGATCATCCAGGGCTCGGCGAGCGAGCCGGTCGGGGTCGCGCCGCAGAGCGCCGAGGCGCCGGCGAAGATCACGATCCCGACCAGGACCATGCGCCGGTGCCCGGCGATGTCTGCGATCCGGCCGCCGAAGGCGAACAGGGCGGCGAGCGCGATCAGGTAGCCGTTGACCACCCACTGCACTCCGGTGTCGGAGAGCGAGAGATCCCCCTGCAGGTCCGGGACGGCGATCGCGACGATCGTCTGGTCGATGAAGGTCATCGAGACGGCGAAGATCATCGCCGCAAGGACCAGCTTGCCGGAAGTCCCTCCCTTCATGGGGCGACTCTACGTTCCCGCGGGTGGGAATCCTGCTTCGCCGCTCGCGGGATCGCTGAGCGCCGCTCCCAGGATCGCTAAGCGCCCCTCCCGGGCCGCCTCGGCGCTCAGCGCCGCTCTTCAGCGGGCGGCTCGGCCGGCTCGCCGGGGACGGCCTGCGGCGGCCAGGGCCCGAACCAGTTGTCGCGGGCCCCGTCGATGGTCAGCACCGCACCGCTGAAGAAGTCGCCCGCCGGGGAGGCCAAGAAGGCGACCAGCCAGGCGACCTCCTCGGGCTCGCCGAGGCGGCCGAGCGGGATCGTGCGCGGCGTCGCCTCGACCACCTCGGCCGGGTACTTGGTGCGGAAGGTCTCGGTTCCGAACATTCCCGGGGCGATCGCGCAGAGGCGGATCCCGAAGCGCGCCCACTCGACCGAGAGCGTCCGCATCATGTTCTCGACCGCGGCCCGGGCGGCGCCGGAGTGGACCATCCCCGGCATCCCGTTGTGGGGTGAGAGGGTGATGCTCAGCACCTTGCCCGCTCGCTGCGGGATGAAGGCCTTGGTCGCGGCCGCGTGGGTCATGTTCCAGGTGCCCTGGACGTTGAGCTCGGTGACGGTGCGGAAGCCCTTGGCGGAGATCGTCTCGGCCGGGGCGAGGAACTGGCCGCCGGCGTTGTTGACCAGCACGTCGAGGCGCTCGTGGCGCTCCAGGACGCCGTCGATCAAGCCTCCGACCGCATCCTCCTCGCGGATGTCTACCGAGTGCGCCTCGGCCTGCCCGCCGAAGTCCTCGATCAACGCCCGGGTCTCCTCGAGCGGCTCGAGGCGGCGGCCGCAGCCGACCACCGTGGCGCCGAGGCGGGCGAGCTCCAGGGCGGTCTCGCGCCCCAGCCCGCTGCCGGCGCCGGAGACCAGGCAGACCGAGCCGTCGAGCAGCCCGGGGG
>CAZARJ010000128.1:0-5546 GCA_964487515.1 uncultured Conexibacteraceae bacterium
CGAGCCCCGGTCCGACGATCACCGCCGCGGCCCGCTCCGCGCGGCGCCCGGCCACCTCCGCCGCGTCCGGCTCGAGCGCCCCGTCGCGGTCGGCCAGCCCGACCGTCATCACCTCGGTCAGCTTCGCCTCCAGGATCGGCTCCAGGGCGGCCGGGCAGCCGACGGTGGCGTAGCCGGCGCCGCAGCGGATCGCCGCCTCCGCGGCCAGGCAGACGGCGCCGCTCAGCCCGCGCGAGCCGCCGACGATCAGCACCTCGCCGGAGCTGAACTTGGTCGATGCGGCGGCCCGCGGCGGCGCCTCGGCAAGCACGTCGTTGTCGATCAGCCCCCCGTCGGGGGAAGCGGGCGCGCCGGCCGGGATGCCGATCGGGGCCACGCGCAGCGTCCCGCGCCTGCCCTTGCCGGGCGCGATCCAGTGCCCGAGCTTCGGGGCGTGGAAGGTGACGGTCAGGTCGGCCTCGATCGCGGGCCCGGCGACGGCGCCGCTCGAGGCGTCCACGCCCGAGGGGATGTCGCAGGCGATCAGCGGAGCGCCGCAGCGGTTCGCAGCCTCGATCGCGCTCCGCGCCGGCTCGCGCGGCGCGCCGCTGAAGCCGGTCCCGAAGATCGCGTCGACGACCGCGCCGGAGCCGGACAGGGCGTCCCCGGCATCGCCGGGCGCCAGCTCCGCCGCGGGCCCGGGGAGGCGCTCCAGGTTCGCGGCGGCATCCGCGGACAGCTCCGCCGCGGGCCAGAGCAGCAGCGGCTCGACCTCATGTCCCGCCGCCGCGAGCAGGCGCGCGGCGACCAGCCCGTCGCCGCCGTTGTTGCCCTTCCCGCAGAGGATCCTGATCGGCCCCGGCCGGCAGGCACCTTCGACCTCGCGGGCCAGGGCGGCGCCCGCCCGCTCCATCAGATCGAGCGCCGGCACGTCACGCTCCCCGATCGCCCAGGCGTCGACGGCGGCCATGCCGGCCGCGTCGTAGAGGGGCTCGAGCCAGCGTTCGCCGTCCACGGCGCTCACCCTACATTCCGGCCCCGCCGGTCAGCGGCGCCTCTCCTGCGGCCGTCCGGCGGGCGCGGCCGCTCAGCGAGGTCGCGGCGTACCGATCACGACCGCTGCCGCCGCCTCCCGCGAGTGGGTCATCGAGACCGCGAGCTCGAGCCCGGCGCGCCGCGCGCGCTCGGCGGCCCGGCCGTGCAGGCGCAGCCGCGGGGCGGGACCGCCCGTGACCTCGATGTCGCGCGGGCCGCAGCCGCCGCCGAGCGCCTTGATCGCCGCCTCCTTGGCGGCGAAGCGGGCCGCGAGGTGGCGGCCGGGCCGCCCGCGATCGCGCGCCGCGGCCAGCTCGCCCGGGTGGAAGAGCCGCTCCGCCAGCCGCGGGCGGCGCTCGAGCGCGCCCTCGATCCGCCCGATCTCGATCAGGTCGATGCCGATCCCCGGTGCGGGGGCGCCGCGCCGGGTGGGCTCGTTCAGGGAGCCGTGATCGCCGATGTCGACACCTCGCCGCCGCCGCTCGGCTCCTTGACCCCGAGCACCGCCCGGGCCTCGACGCGATCGCCGTCGGCCCGGCTGCCCGCGATCAGGTAGTCGAGCGCCGAGAGGTAGCGGGTGGCCTGCCCGACAGCGGGGTCGGAGCTCACCTGCCCGGCCGTCTTGACCAGCTCGGCCAGGGGCGCGAAGTCGAGGAACAGGGTCGGAACCTGCCCCTCGCCGAGCGCGCCGGAGGCGCTCCCGAAGCGATCCGAGCCGGAGAGGCCCTCGGCCGGGTTGGCGACGTCGTCGACCGAGTCGGCGCCGGCGGCGATGATCACCCTGCCGTCCTCGAGCGCCACCTCGGCCCCGAGCGGCGAGCCCGGCGGCTGGACCTTGAAGCCCTTGCCGGCCGCGCTCGGCGAGACCCGGACGACGCCGCTGTTGGCGAGCGAGCGGCGCAGCTTCGCGATCGCCTCCGTGGCGGCGGCCTCGTCGGTCGCCTCGAGCACCGCGCCACCGCCGAGGCCGAGCAGCGAGCTGCCCTCGACGAACGCCGCGGCATCGCCGACCCAGCTCAGGTCGCGCTCGGGATCGAGCCCGGTCGCGCTCTCGATCGCGTCGGCGGGGTCGATGGCGCCGGGCAGCCCGCCGAGGCTCGACTCGACCTCGGACTTGACGCCCGACTGCAGGTCCCCGAGCGAGCCGTCGAGGCGCTCGCCGAGGTCGCTGCCCGCGAGCGCCAGCCACGCGTCGGCCGGCAGCTCGCCGAGCAGGTCGGTGGTCTCGACGCCGTCTTCCGGCGCCGGCCCGCTGCCGGCCAGCGTGAGCGCGTCCGCGCTCGCCGTCCCCCAGGCGACGGCCGCCCCGTCGCCGTACTCCCCGATCTGCTCGCGCACGTCGTCGAGCTGCTTCTTGTCGAGCTCGCCGGACTCCTCGAGCATCGCCAGCGTCGCCTGCGGATCCACGTAGACCGAGAAGAGCCGCTCGTCCGGCACCAGGTCGCGGCCGGTCTCGGCGTCATCGCGATCGGCGAGCGACTCGCCGGCGCCCGCGTCGATCGCCGCCCGCACGCCCTCTCCGGTCCCCGCGAGCAGGAAGTCGCCGCTGACGCCGATCCACGTCTCATCCCTGCGGTCGACCGTGAGCTCGGTCCCCTCGTACTCCTCCCTGGCCGGCCGGCGGAAGGTCTCGTCGGCGAGCTTGTCGACGAACTCACCCGCGGCCTCCGGGTCGGTGACCGCGATCGCCGCGGCGGCGCTGCCCTTGCCGTCGTCCTTGGCGTCGTAGGAGCTCACGAAGGCACCGGCCCGCCGGCCGAGCCAGGGCTCGATGTCGGCCGCGTAGGTCATCCCGGCGTCCTCGTCGGCGAGCGCGGCGTCGATCGCGGCCTGGATCCTGGCGCCGGCGTCGTCGCCCCCGAGCAGCTTGCCGAGGGCGGCGTCAAGGTCGCTTCTGACCGCGTCGCCGGGCTCGATGACGGCCTCCACGTAGACGGGCGCGTCCCCCGGGACCATGGTCGCGGGATCCGGTCCGAGGTCGGTGCCCGCGTCCTCGTCGCCGCCGCCGCAGGCGGCCAGCACGAGGGCGAGCAGAGCGGTCGCGAGGACGAGGACGGAGCGCGGGAGGTGGTTTCGCATCGGCGGGATGCTAGTGATCGCGCCGACGCGGGTCGACGGGTGCGGCCCGCGCCCCCCGCGCGCCTACTCGACGGTGACCGTCTTCGCCAGGTTCCGCGGCTGATCGACGTTGCGGCCCAGCAGGCGCGCCGTATGGTAGGCGAGGAGCTGCATCGGGACCACGGCGAGGATCGGCTGCAGGATCCAGTCCGTGCGCGGGATGAAGATCGTCTGATCGGCGTCGTCGGCGACCGCCTCCGACCCCTCGGTCGCGATCGCGATCACGTCCGCCCCCCGCGCCCTCACCTCGGCCATGTTGGAGCGCATCTTGTCGAGCACCGGGCTGTCGGTCGCGACGCAGACGACCGGGGTCGTCTCGTCGAGCAGCGCGATCGGGCCGTGCTTCATCTCCCCGGCCGCGTAAGCGTCGGAGGGGATGTAGGAGATCTCCTTCATCTTCAACGCCCCCTCGAGGCAGACCGGCAGCCCGATCCGGCGCCCGAGATAGAGGAAGAAGCGGCCCTCGTGGTGGCTGCGGGCGACGGCCCGGATCTGCTCCTCGGTCGACTCGAGCGTCGTCGCGAGCTTGCTCGGCAGCGACTTGAGCTCGGCGATCAGCCGGACCACGCTCTCGCGGTCGAGCGCACCGCGCGCCTGGGCCATCCAGAGCGCGAGCAGGTAGAAGGCGGCGACCTGGCTGGTGAAGGTCTTCGTCGCCGCCACCCCGACCTCGAGGCCGGCGCGGGTGAAGAGCACGTCGTCGGCGTCGCGGGTCGCCTGGCTGCCCATCACGTTGGTGACCGCCAGCACGTGGGCGCCCCGCTCACGCGCCAGCCGCATCGCGGCCAGCGTGTCCGCCGTCTCCCCTGACTGCGTGATCCCGACGAGCAAATCGCCGGGCCCGACCACCGGGTCGCGGTAGCGGTACTCGGAGGCGATGTCCATCTCGACCGGCACCCGGGCCCAGGCCTCGAGGGCGTAGCGGCCGACGAGCCCCGCGTGGTAGGAGGTGCCGCAGGCGACGATCACCACGCGGCGGATCGCCGCGGCGCGCTCGGGGCCGATCGACAGATCCCCGAGATCGACCCGCTCGACGTCCGGCAGCCGGTCGGTGATCGTCTCCGCGACCGCGTCGGGTTGCTCGTGGATCTCCTTCATCATGAAGGTGGGGAAGCCACCGCGCTCGGCCGCGTCCTCGTCCCAGGTGACCTCCTCCAGCTCGCGCGAGCGCGGGTTGCCCTCGCCGTCGGTGATCTCGGTCGAGCCCGGGCGCACGGTGACGATCTCGCCGTTCTCGATCTGCATCACGGTCCGCGTCTCGCGCAGGAAGGCCGGGATCGCGGAGGCGAGGAACGCCTCGCCGTCGCCGAGGCCGACGATCAGCGGGCACTCCTGCCGCGCCGCGACCAGCGTCTCGGGGTGGTCGACGTGCATGGCGACGAACGCGTAATGGCCGCGCAGGTCGGCGAAGGCCGCGCGCACCGCCCCGGTCAGGTCTCCCGCGCCCTCCTCGTAGTGGCGCTCGATCAGGTGCGCGACGATCTCGGCGTCGGTCTCGGAGCTGAACTCGTGACCCTCCGCGAGCAGCTCCCGGCGCAGCTCCGAGTGGTTCTCGACGATCCCGTTGAGCACGATGTGGACCCGCCCCTGCTCGTCGGTGTGCGGGTGGGCGTTCTCCTCGGTGACCCGTCCGTGGGTCGCCCAGCGGGTGTGCGCGAGCCCGATCGTGGCCTCCGCCTCGGCGACCGCGACCGCGCCCGCGTCGGCGCGGGCCTCGACCGCGGCGCGCAGGTTGGAGAGATTGCCGACCGCGCGCACGGAGTCGATCCGGCCGCGATCGAGCAGCGAAAGGCCCGCGGAGTCATAGCCGCGGTACTCGAGCTTCTCGAGGCCGGCGATCAGCAGATCGCGACACGGCCTGCCGCCCACATATCCGACGATGCCGCACATACTCGGGGGAAGTCCTGGGTCCGGCGCCCCACGAGGGCGGCAGACGGACCGTCAAGCATAGGGCCCGCCCGCTGGGGGCGCAAGAAAATGGGCCTGGCCCGCGGGCTCAGCCGAGCTCGCGCCGGGCGGCCTCGACCAGCCGGCCGAGCACCTCCTCGCACTCCTCCTCGTCCGGCGCCTCGACCATGACCCGCACCAGCGGCTCGGTCCCGGAGGGCCGGACGAGCACCCGGCCCCTGCCCTCCAGCAGCGAGCTCTCGCGGCCGACCGCCTCCCAGATCCCCTGCGCGTCGGCGAGCGCCTCACGGCTGCGGACCCGCACGTTCTCGAGTCGCTGCGGGAGCTTCTCGATCGGGCGCGCGTCGGCGAGCGCCCGCGATCCCAGCGCGCGCATGACCAGCAGCGCGGCGGCGAGGCCGTCGCCGGTCGCGGCGAAGTCCGTCCAGATGATGTGCCCCGACTGCTCGCCGCCGAGGCTCCAGTCGCGGTCGAGCAGCTCCTCGATGACCCAGCGGTCGCCCACC
>CAZARJ010000129.1:0-5540 GCA_964487515.1 uncultured Conexibacteraceae bacterium
AGCGCTCGTTGGTCTCCTCCACGGTCCCGAAGCCGGCGAACTGGCGCATCGTCCACAGCCGCCCCCGGTACATCGACCGGTAGACGCCGCGCGTGTACGGGTAGGAGCCGGGCTCGCCCTCGTCGCGGGCGTAGTCGTGCTCGCTCAGATCGGCCGGTGTATATAGGGGCGCGACCGGGTGCCCGGAGAGCGTCGCGCGGGCGGCGCCCGGATCGGGGCGCGGGGGCGCGGGGGCGTCCTCCCGCCCCGGCTCCCGCTGCTGCTCTTCGGCGATGCGAGCCATTCCGATAGTCGGAATATCTCATATCTCGCCGGCGAGCGTAACGGTTGCCGGCGACAGCCGGCGCGCGGCGCCGCGCGGGCGGGGGGCGGGGACGCCGCCCGCTGCCGCTATCCGCTGAAGTCGCCGGCCTCGGCGCGGAAGCGCCCCAGCGTGGCGGCGATCCGCTCGAGGTCGGCCTCCCCGAGCGGATCGGTCCCGAAGCGCGCCTCGTTCAGGACCCCTGTCGCGGCGCGGGCGACCTCGCGCCCGCGGTCGGTGATCGTCGCCAGCGTCGTCCGGCGGTCGTGCTCGTGGGGCCGGCGGGTCACCAGCCCGGCCCGCTCGAGCCCGTCGATCATGTTCGTGACGCTGGTCCGGTGGACCTGCAGCCGCGCCCCGATCTTGCCCAGCGGCAGCGACCCCGAGTGGCTGTAGTAGAGGAGCATCAGGGCCTCGTAGCGGGCGAAGGTCAGCTCGTGCTCGGCGAGCAGCTCGTTGAGGCGCGCGAGGAGGATCTGCTGCACGCGCATGATCGACGTCACCGCCGTCATCGCGCGGGTGGCGTCGCTGCCCCAGTGCTCGTCCCACTGTCGCGCCGCCTCCGCGATCGGATCGAATGGCAGGGGCGCGCTCAAAGCAGCCAGAGCCTTCCACATAGGGGCGGCGGATCAGCCGGTGCCGCTGGCGCGCGGGGAGGCGAGCTTGGCCTCCGAGTCGCGGGCGGCGCGGACGACGAGCTTGCGCAGCGCCCGGACCCGGGGCTCGGAGTGGCGCGCCGTGGGGGCGGCGAGCCCGACCGAGCCGACCACCTGGCCACCGACCAGGATCGGCGCCGCCAGCCCCCAGGCGCCGACGTTGTTCTCCTCGAAGCTGTAGGCGTAGCCGCGCTCGCGGATCTCGCCGAGCTGCTCGCGCAGGACGTCGGGGTCGTCGACGGTGCCAGGGGCGATCTTCTCCAGCGGGTGCGACAGCACGTCCTCGATCACGGCCTCGTCGAGAAACGCCAGCAGGGCCTTCGCCGAGGCCCCGGCGTGGATCGGGGTGACCCGGCCGATGTCGATCGTGAGCCGCAGGGGGTGGGTCGTCTCGATCCGGTCCACGCAGAGCGAGCCGCGGCGCGCCTCGTCGTGGACGGTCAGCAGGACCGTCTCCTCGGTCGCGTGCCCGAGCTCGCGCAGGGCGGCGCCGAGGCGCGAGCGCAGGTCGACGGAGGCCATCGCGCGGTGCCCGAGATCGACTGCCGCGAAGCCGAGCCGGTAGCGGGAGTCGGCGCGGCCGAGGTAGGAGCGGTCCTCCAGCGCGCGCACGATCCGGTGCGCGGTCGCGGTCGGCATCGAGAGCTCGCGGGCGATCTCGCTCACCGTCCACGACGGCTGCTCGGCCGTGAACAGGTCGAGCACCCGAAGGGTCTTCTCGAGCACCTTCGGCCCGCTGCTCACCGGACCCTTGCCTCCGTTGCGGCGCTCATCTGCATCGGGCTTTTTCACTGGGTGAGAAGCATCTCCATTCGGGGTGGCCGGCTGCGGCGGGCATGGTATCGTGCCGGTCCTCAGAAAGTGAACTGAGCTTTCACATTGTGATAAGCACTGCTGAGACAGAGAGGGAGTCGGCTGAGGCGCCACGCCGCGCCGGGACGCCCGCGCCGCGGACTATCGAGCGCGCCTTCTCCGTCCTCGACTCCTTCACGGTCGAGACGAGGCGCTGGCGCACCTCGGACCTCGCGCGGCACTGCTCGCTGCCGGTTCCGACCGTACACCGGATCCTGGGCGTCCTGGAGTCCTTCGGCTACCTGCAGCGGGACCCCCGCACCCGGGAGTACCAGCTCGGCCCGTCGGCGGCGAACCTGGGGCGTCGCCGGCCCCCGGCCCGCGAGCTGCGCCGGATTGCCGAGCCGGTCCTGCGGGGGATTCGTGGCGCCACCGCGGAGCGCGTGCTGCTCGCGGTCCCGAACCGCTCCCGCGACCGCGGGGTCGAGATCGCGGGCCTGGGCCGTGAGTCCGATGCCGAGCCCGACCCGCCGATCGGGCGCAGCGGACCACTGCACGCGGGCGCCGCGTTCAAGGCCCTGCTCGCCTACCTGGACGGGGTCGAGGTCGAGTCGCTTCTCGCCCGGGGCCTGGCGCGGGTCGGCCCGGCGACGATCGGCAAGCCGGCGCTGCTGCGCGCCGATCTGGAGGCGATCCGGCGTCGCGGCTGGGCGTTCTCCCGCGAGGAGGTCCGGGCCGGCGCCTGGTCGGTGGCCGTACCGGTCATCGATGGCGCCGGCGGCGCCCCGTGCTCGCTCGCGATCAGCGCGCCGCTGAAGCGCCTCAACCTCGAGCTCGCGCGGCGTCATCTGACGATCCTCGGGCGCGCCGCCCGCAGCATGCGCGAGGGGGTCGCCGAGCTGCAGGAGGCCGACATGAGAGCCGCGGAAGAGCGGTGGACGGCGTGACGGGCGCCGCGGCCACCTGCGGCGCGACCAGGGGTGGTGCGACCAGCTTCAGCAGAGAAACCACAACGGATGGCCGCGATCGCGCGGGGCTCGGGGCCCCGCCGGGATGCGGGCCCCGAGATAGGAGACCGAGATGGCCGAGAGCGTGACCCAGGAGACGAAGACGGTGCCGACGCGCGAGCGCCCGCTCGAGCTCCACGGGCGGGTCGCGATCGTGACCGGCGCCGCGAAGGGGATGGGCGGGCCGATCTGCGACGCCCTCGCCGACGAGGGCGCGTCCATCGTCCTGGCCGGCCGCGACATGGACGCGATCCACGCCCACGCCGAGCATCTAGGCGAGCGCTTCCCCGGGGTCGAGACCGAGTCGGTGCGCTGCGACGTGACCGACGAGGGCGACACGAAGGCGCTCGCCGAGGCCGCCCTGGGGCGGTTCGGCCGGATCGACATCCTGGTCAACACCGCGGGCGTGATCGGGCCGATCGAGACCCCGGCCCAGGAGGTCGGCCTGGACGACTTCCGCTTCGTCCTCGACGTGAACGTGATCGGGACCTTCCTCGCCTGCAAGGCGGTGATCCCCTCGCTGATCGCGGCCGGTGGCGGCCGGATCATCAATATCGCCGGCACGTCCGGCCTGCGCGGCTACCGCAACCGGGTCGGCTACTCGTCCTCGAAGTGGGCGGTGCGGGGGCTCACGAGAACCCTGGCGCTGGAGCTCGGCCCGCACGACATCACGGTGAACGCGATCTGCCCGAACGTCACCAACGGCGAGCGCATGGACCGGATCGTGAACAAGAAGGCCGAGCGGATCGGCAAGACCTACGACGAGGTCTATGCCGACTTCGCCTCGCAGACCGCGCTCGGCCGGTTCATCGACGAGGTCGACATCGCCGAGGCGGTGCGCTATCTGGCCTCCGACCGGGCCCGGAACGTGACCGGCCACGACATCGTCGTCGACGCCGGCTGGGACGTGTAGGTGTATCCGCGCCCCTTCCAGTACGTGCGGCCCGAGAGCGTCGACGAGGCGCTCGAGGCGCTGGCCGAGCCCGCCGCGGAGGCGCGCGCGATCGCCGGCGGGCAGAGCCTGGTGCCGATGATGAGCCTCGGGCTGGCGGCTCCTGATCTGATCGTCGACCTGGCGCGGCTGCCGCTCGCCGGCGTCGCGAGCGAGGCCGGCGGCACGGTGAGGCTCGGGGCGCTGACCAGGCATCGCGAGCTGGAGCGCAGCGCCGAGCTCGGGGCGCTGGTGCCGCTCGCCGCCGAGGCGGCGCGGCAGATCGGCAACCCGCGGGTCCGCAACCGGGGCACGCTGGGCGGGAGCCTGAGCCACGCCGACCCCGCCGCCGAGCTGGGAGCGGTCGCCCTCGCCTACGGCGGCCGGGCGGTGATCCGGGGCGCCGACGGCGAGCGCCGGGTCCCCTTCGACGACTTCTTCCAGGGCTTCTTCGAGACCGCGGTCGCGAGCGGCGAGCTGCTGGTCGGGGCGGAGCTCGACCCGCCCGGGGAGGGCAGCGGGCACGGCTTCTTCGAGGTTGCGAACCGGGCCGACGACTTCGCGACCGCGGCCGCCGCCGCGGTCGTCACCCTCGACGATTCCGGGGGCGCCTGCGCCGGCGCCCGCCTCGCGCTCGCCGGGGTCGCCGACCGCCCGGTGCGGATGGCGGCGGTCGAGGAGCTCTGCGCGGGCGCGGCCCTCGAGGGGTCCGTCCTCGCCGAGGCGGCGCGCCTGGTCGAGGACGCGGTCGAGCCGGAGGAAGACGCCTTCGCGACGGCCGCCTACCGCTCGCGGGCGGCCGGCACCTGCGCGGCGCGGGCGCTGGGGGCCGCCTGGCGCCGGGCCCGGGGGGAGGAGGGCGGATCGTGATCGTCGAGCTGACCCTGAACGGCGCCCCGCAGCGGCTCGAGGTGCCCGCCCACTGGACGCTGCTGCGGATGCTGCGCGACGTGGCGGGCCGCACCGACGCCAAGCACGGCTGCGGCGAGGGCGTCTGCGGTGCCTGCGCGGTGCTCGTCGACGGCGTCGCGATGAACTCCTGCTCGGTGCTGGCGCCGCAGGTCCAGGGATCTGAGGTGGTGACCGTCGACGGGCTCAGCGCCGAGGGCGAGCTTCATCCGCTCCAGGCCGAGATGGTCGGCCGCGGCGGCGTGCAGTGCGGCTTCTGCACCCCGGGGATGGTCCTGAGCGCGGTCGAGGCGGTGCGGATCGGCGCCGCCGGCAGCGAGGAGGAGATCCGCCACAGCCTGGCCGGCAACCTCTGCCGCTGCACCGGCTACGGCAAGATCGTGAGCGCGGTGGAGGCCTACCGCGACGGGGACGCCGAGGCGACGGGGATCGACGCCGGCGAGCGCGGCGGCGAATCGGACGGCGGCGCCCAGGGACCGGCGCCCTCCGCCGGGGTCGGGGTGGGGCATTGAGCGGGGTGACCGTCAAGCGCGGGGGACGCGTGGTCGGCAGGGAGCTCTCCCGCCACGACGCGATCGAGAAGGTCCAGGGCAAGACCTCCTACGCGGCCGACTTCGCGCTCCCGCGGATGCTGCACGCGATGCTGAAGCGCTCCGACTACGCGCACGCCCGCATCCTCTCCGTGGATGTCGCCGCGGCGAAGGAGATCGAGGGGGTCGTCGGGGTCTACCTGGCCGCGGACGTGCCCCAGAACACGGTCTGGGTGGACGTGCCCGGGCAGACGCTCGAGGTCGGCGCGCTGAAGGCGCGCCAGAACGTGCTCGCGGACGGGATCGTGCGCTATCACGGCGAGCCGATCGCGCTCGTCGCCGCCGAGTCCGAGGACGCGGCGCTGGCCGCGGTCGACGCGATCGTCGTCGACTACGAGCCGCTGCCGGTGCTCG